>CADAEZ010000054.1 GCA_902787145.1 uncultured Ruminococcus sp. | reverse complement strand
TATGACGGAGAAAAGTGTAAATATATTGTCCTGTTGGATGATGAGTATCCCGTCGCGACCTGTAGGTTTTATGAGCTTGACGAGCGCAGCGTTCTGGTTGGACGGGTTGTTGTACTGCCCGAATACCGCGGACAAAATCTGGGCAGAAAGGTAATCGCTCAGGCGGAAAAGTGGATAGAGGAGCTAGGCTACAAGGAAATCCGAGTCGACAGCCGCGTCGAAGCAGTCGGCTTTTATAAAAAACTCGGATATTCGCTTATGGACGACGAGGTTATAAAAAGCTGGAACTTTAGCTGCAAAAGAATGTGCAAGTCGCTTGCTGAATAATGATTATGGATATGACAAATTAAAAGTCGGCAATAAAAGGGAGATAAAACTATGAAAAACTATAAATCATCTTTGGAGTCGAATCCCACGGATTTTGTGTTGCTTGCGGATTATGTGCCGGGTATTGTGCAGGAGATACGGTATTATTCGACCTATAATTTTATCGGTGAGCGAATCGACGGATATGAGGAGCCCTGCGCCCTTCTGACCAAGGATGCTGCCCGCGCGCTTAAAAGCGTCAGCAACGAACTGATGGTACAGGGATATCGGCTAAAGGTGTTCGACGCCTATCGCCCTGTATGCGCGGTAAAGCACTTTGTCCTTTGGGGTATTGAGGACCAGGATATACGTATGAAGCCGTATTTTTACCCGGATTTAAAGAAGCAGGAGCTTTTTGAAAAGGGATATATAGCCAAGCGATCGGGTCACAGCCGCGGCAGTACTATCGACCTTACCCTGCTTGATATGCAAACCGGCAAGGAGCTTGATATGGGCAGTCCGTTCGACCTGTTCAGCGAAAAATCTCATCCCGATTATCGCGGGATTTCGGAAGAACAGTACAACAACCGAATGATTCTGCGTCACGCTATGATTCGGGGCGGATTTGTGCCGATTGACTGCGAGTGGTGGCATTTTACCCTGGAGAACGAGCCCTATCCGGATACGTATTTTGAGTTCCCCGTATCCTCGGAGTATTTGAGGAAATAAAAGGAGGTAAAAATGTTTAACAAAGAAAAGATAACCTCGCTCAAAAAGCTAACGCTGACCCTAAGCGGAATGAGAGTTACCGAAGAATACGAAATAATAGGAGCCGACGGCCGTGCGGAGCTGAGCTTATACACAATAATTTATTCCCACGGCAAGGATGAGCGCAGGCTCAAAAAAAGAGCGGAAACCGATATAGATGAAATCATAAGCATACTTAACGAATGCCGGGTTTATAAATGGGACGGATTCAACGGGAAGAATCCTCCTCACGTGCTGGACGGTACGATGTTTACGCTGAAAGCGGAGATTAACAACGACGAAAAAATCTACGCTCACGGCTCAAACAATTATCCGAAGAACTACAGGGAGTTTATGAACCATTTGTATGAGTTGCTGAATAAATAGAAATAAGAAAGCGCGTGCACCAAAGTGCGCGCGTTATTGATATAAAAGACAACGGCAGTCCGAATAGTATCTGTTGTCTCATTTATTTTTGTGACTTGCTATTGCAATTTGTGTGTTTAAAATGATATAATTGTAAATAGATTTGTGTATCAATAAAAAAGTAATTCGAAATATCATGTCAGGGAGAGATCATAGAGATATGGCAAAAAAAGAGTCCGAACTCCAAAAATCCGAGACCGTCAAAAAAGCTGAAACTCCTCCGAGCAACGCTCTCAAAGACAGAAAAACCATCTTGACCGCCAAAAGACTCGAAACTGTCGTCGCGGTACTTCTCGGAATCACCACGCTGCTGTCTGCATGGGCTACGTGGATCGGATCACTGCACAGCGGAATCCAGTCCATCAACTTTACGAAAAGCAATAATATGGCCTCAAAGGGTACCGCGGAATACAACTTTGGAATGCAGATGTATCTTTCCGATTATATGGTGTGGAATACCCTCAAGGACTATAACTATGAGCTTGAATCCGCAAAAGCTGACGGAGATAAGAAAAAGATAGCTATCATTAATGAAAAGATTGAGAAGTTTAAGAATAATATCAGTAAAATACTGAGCGAAGGTATAAAGTGGATGGAGAAAAACAACGAGGATAATCCGTTTGCTATGCCCGGTATGGAAGAAAAATATTTTGAGTCGGCACAAGAAAAGGTTGACCAATCGCAGGAGCTGCTTGAAGAAGGAATGCTCGATAACAAAAAGGGCGATTCCTATAACCTTGTGACCGTCATATACTCGCTGACGCTGTTTTTGCTCGGTATTGTCGGAACATTCAAAAATATGCCGAACCGAATAACGGTCTTGCTGATTGCTGTTGTATTTTTGATTTTCGGCGTTATTTATATGTGTACAATACCGCTGCCCACAGGCTTTGAGCAAATGGATTTCTCTGAATTCAATAAATAGCTTGCGGTATAGCATAGTTATAAAAAATTCCTGTCGGAGTGCTGAAAAAGCTCCTCCAGCAGGATTTTTGCTCTATTGAATAATACTACTTATTTGTATAGAAAGAACAGCCTTTTTTGCCGATCTTTTCATAACAATACCTGTAATCCTTATTGTTATTGATATAAAAAATTATAACATAAGTTAAAATCCATTTCAATAATATTACTTAATTTATTTCACATCATCGCAAAATTTTTGTTATTATGTAAAAGAAAGTTTATTGACAACGGAATATAAAAGTAATACAATTAAGCTATATTTTCCGAGAAGAGGAACAGAAAATGAAATTTATCAAAAGTTTTAGTATTATCGCGCTCGCATTGACAGTTGTACTGTCGTCAACAGTTATCGGTGTAACCGCCAAAACAGTTAAATCAATTACTTTGTCCGAGGGCAAATTCTATGACGTGGCCGAAAGCTCGTATTATTTTGATGAGTATACAGTTTCCGATCCCGATATTATCGAGGTAAAAAACGGTGAAGTTTACGCGCTTAAAGCGGGTACCGCTACTCTGAGCTTCACAGCCTGGAACGATGAGGAGTATGAGTATTCGATTACTGTCAATCCCGCTCCGACGTCAATAAAGCTGAATTATACGTCAAAAACAATCTATACAGGTAAGAGTTTTAAGCTCAAGTATACGGTTACGGGCGGCACAGGCGAGGACGTTTATCTGAGCTCAAGTAACCCGGACGTCGCCTATATCAACGACAATACGGTTTACGCGCAGAGGAAAGGCACAACCACCATTACCGCCTCAACCTACAACGGCAAAAAGGCAGTGTGCAAGGTTACTGTTAAGCAGAGCATTACGGGAATAAGATTGTCGCGTCAGAGAATCGCGATTCCCAAAAAAGCTAAGTTTAAGCTAAAGGCAAAACTCGACAAAGGCGCCAAATCAAAGTTCTACAAATGGTCAAGCGCGAACAAAAAGGTCGCCACCGTAAAAGGTAAGGGCAAAACTGCCGTAATAACCGCAAAAAAGCCGGGTAAAGCAATAATTACTGTCAAGGTTTCAAACGGCAAAAAACAGACCTGTACAGTCAGAGTTACAAAGTCCAAAACCACTGACGGTATCAAAAAGCAGATTAACTCACAACCTCTGTATAAGGAAAAAACAGGCTATGAAGCGCTCGACAAGCTCGTACAGAAGATTTTTAAAAAGATTTTCAAAAAGGGCTACTCAACCTACGACAAAATCAAGGCGATTTACGATTATGAAATAAAAACCTTTGTCTATGGCAACAAGTCTATGACATATAAGCAGCAAAAAAAAGCAAGCAATTCCAAACGACGCTACTACGCTACATTTTATGATGAGGATATAGTTTACTGCGCGTACAGAACCCTCGTAACCAAAACAGGCGTTTGCAGCGATTACGCGGCAGTATTCACCGTTATGACCAGAGCTCTGGGACTTGACACCTACTGTGTATCGGGCGATACAACAAAGGCGGGTGGCGGCTGGACAGGTCACACCTGGAATAATATGATTGTCAATGGCAGGTATGTTGTCTTTGACGCTCAGGTAGAGGATGACATCTCAGGCGGCGGAGCAATCAATTACTACCGCTTTGCTAAGCCGGACAGTGAGATGAGACGTTACTACAAAGAAAGTAACCGGGAAGACGATATTACAAGCTTTAACCACTTCAAAGAAAAGTTTGAGCTTGCTACTGTTGTGAACACCAATTATTTTTGGCGGTAATAGTATAGGAACATAGGTATGCCGAAATACAGCGAACAGGATTTGAAATACGCGGCTGAATTACGAGAGGAGATTCATCGTGAAGCTTTGGCAATCGTTCGGAAAACCCGTCCGAATGTCACGGAGGTAGTTGACCGCCATACGGTTGAGGACTACTTTCAGGAGAATTGGGATTATCCGGGAAAGTTGTACACAATAGTGGCTATCCCGTATGGATATGGCAGCCGCAAGGCTCTCGTTGATAAAATAGTATGTGACACGCTCTCCGAAACGGCTCCTGAGTCAGACGATGCCCTGCCGAATGAGGAGGAATCCGGTCGCCCGGACGCTGAGTCCGATAAAGCGCCGAAAGATAACGAAGAAACCTTTTATCAGCTGTTAGCCGAGTATCCCGATCTGGTTGTGGATTACTGTATCGTTAAGGACGAAGAGTATCGCGGCTTTGAATCCCACCGCAAGGCGCTGAAATCCGCTTGTGATATAATTTGTAAAGGGTGGAAGTGTAATCCCTCGCAAGCCACGGGTAAAAAAACAACCGTCGGCGATATGTTTTCGTCAGATTATCAGAGCAAAAACCTTAACTACCGAAGGGCTTTTCTGTATCCTCCTCACGAAAATAGCTACAACGGCAAGGATTTTGCGCGCGTAAACGCCGCGCTTTTCCCGAACGGAACAGATGAGCTCGAAGTGTATGAATGGAGCACGGACTGGTCGGACTATTTCGACGAAGGGCACGAGTGGTGGGGCGCGATGTGCCTGACAGCCTATGACAAAACCCTCAACCGATTCGTTGTAATAATGGCTTCGGCGACTGACTGATGAGTAATAGATTGTAGATTTGATAATTGATAGATAAATAATCCCTGTCGGAAGGGTCTAGTTCACCTCTCCGGCAGGGAAATTTGTTTTGTAAGCTTCTAAAATGGATTTTTATAGTGGATTCTCATTGCGTTATTGTTTTTCGTTTTTCCATCTTCTGTATATTCCTGATAATATCGCGCCCGAAATATTGTGCCATACAGAGAATATAGCTCCGGGAACTGTTGCCATAGTGAGATTGGGGAACGCTGTCCCGGCAAGGCTTGTGGCAAGACCGGAGTTTTGCATACCAATCTCGATGGAGAGCGCCTTGGTTTTTGACGGGGGTAATCTCAGCAGCTTGCCCAGCCCAAAGCCGCAGGCGTAACCGAGCAGGTTGTGAAGAATAACAACGCAAAGCACTAACATACCGCATGTATAGATTTTTTCTGCATTATGAGAAACAACGGCGGCAACAATCAGGCATATAGCGGCAGTAGAAACCATTGGGAGTAAGTCGACAGCCTTTTCTGTTATTTTTCCGAAGAAATGGTTGATAATAAATCCAAGCGCGATCGGAATAATGATTACCTGAATAATGCTCCAAAACATCGACCAAACGTCAACGCTGACAGTTGTTTGCAGCAGCAGATACGTGATAGCGGGCGTGAGCAGCGGAGCGAGCAGGGTGTTGACACTCGTCATACCAACGGACAGCGCCACGTCGCCCTTTGACAGATATGTGATTACATTGCTGGCCGTGCCTCCGGGACAGGTTCCGACCAGCACAACTCCCGCAGTCAACGCCGCGTCAAGCCCAAACAGTCTGCTTAAGCCGAACGCGAGCGCCGGCATAATGATAAACTGTGCCGCGCAACCAATCAGGATATCCTTTGGCCTCTTAAAAATCAGCGCAAAATCCTTTGGCTTCATAGTCAGTCCCATACCGAACATCACAACCATCAAAAGATAGTTTACCCAAGAGGTTTGGATCCAGAGCGATGATTGCGGTACAAACAGCGCGAGCGCTGCCACTGCCAACACAATCAAAGCCATATATTTGCCGATTATTTCGCTTAATTTTTTTACCGTTTTCATAAGTCATCCTATCTTTTTTCGATTCATATTTGCTGTTTAATCTTTATAATATTTCGAGCTCCGAAAAGTCGATGACAAGCTCGGTTATTCCGCTTAGCGCAGATTTCACCTCGGCGTCAAACCGGGGCGCTGTAGCTGTATCTACTCTGCCTTCTACGCTGACTTGTAACGTGTTTCCGTTTTTTGATTTATTTACTTTCATAATTATTTCTACTTTGTTTTATTTCAAACACTTTTTATATTATCACAAGCGTAATCTTAATTCAATAAAAAACAGGCAAAATATGAATATATTCACATTTTGATTAAGCTGATAAATCACAGTATTGTTTAACAGTGAAGCAGGGGGAAATTCGACCTGTTTTTTGTAGACAAGCTTTTCGTTTTATGCTATAATTATGGCGAAACTGAGAATCGACCGGGGCTTTCGCTGTCCCGAAGATGAATGATCAAAAATCAGAAAGGAGCAATTCATTATGGTAGAAATCAACAGCAGAAAAGCGGCTATTGTTGGCTGCGGATTCGTAGGTTCGGCTTCGGCGTTCGCTCTTATGCAGAGCGGATTGTTTTCCGAGCTTGTTCTGATTGACGCTGATAATAACAGATCCGAGGGAGAAGCTCTCGACATCAGCCACGGACTTCCGTTCTCAAAGCCGATGCAAATCTATTCCGGCACATACGAGAATATCAGCGACGCGGCGGTTATCATCATCACCGCCGGAGCAGGTCAGAAGCCGGGCGAAACAAGGCTTGACCTGGTCAAGAAAAACGTGGGGATCTTCAAGTCGATCATTCCCGAAATCGCAAAGTATAACAAGAACGGTATACTGCTTGTCGTAGCCAACCCCGTCGATATTTTGACATATGCCGCAAAGAAGCTCAGCGGTTTTCCGAGCAACAGGGTATTCGGCTCCGGTACCGTGCTTGACAGTGCAAGACTGAAATACCTCCTCGGCGAGCACCTTGGCGTTGACAGCAGAAGCATCCACGCCTTTATCATCGGCGAACATGGCGACAGCGAAATCGCCGCGTGGAGCAGCGCCAATGTATCCGGCGTACCGCTGCACAAGTTCTGCGAGATGCGCGGTCACTACAATCACGCCAAGGCGATGCGCGAAATATCCGAAAACGTCAAGAACAGCGCCTATGAGATTATCGAGAAAAAGAAAGCGACCTACTACGGTATCGCTATGTCGGTCAAACGCATCTGTGAGGCAATCGTCAGGGACGAAAAATCGGTCCTCCCGGTGTCGAGTGTGCAGACAGGCGAAGAAATCAACGGCGTAGCGCTCTCTATGCCTGCAATTGTTGGCAAGCACGGAGTTGAGGGTTTAGTTCCGATCGAGCTGAACGACAAAGAAAAAGCCGAACTCAAAGAATCGGCGGCTACTCTGAAAGCGGTTATAGACGATGTGCTGAGTGAATGATATTATGAAAACCGCTATTGTTTATTATTCTGCCCACCACGGCAACACGAAAAAGCTGCTTGACGCAATTGCGGAAAAGTATGACGTAGCATTAATCGATGTTACGAAGGATAAAACCGCGGATATATCTCAATACGACAGGATTGGTTTCGCTTCGGGGATATACTACGGTTCTTTTGCAAAGCAGATTTTGGCTTATGCGGAAGAAAAACTGCCAAAAGGAAAGACTGTGTTTTATATCGCTACCTACGGTACGAAAAAGTCGAGTTACTATAGAGCGATCGGCAAGATAGCAGAGTCAAAGGACTGTAGGGAGATCGGAAGATACGGGTGTCCCGGATTTGATACTTTTGGACCGTTCAAGCTGGTAGGAGGTATAGCCAAAGGTCATCCGACAGAGGACGAGATAAACGGAGCGATTCAATTCTACGATAACCTTAGGTAGTTTCAAAAGCACGGAGCACAAAAGCTAGGCCTTTTGACTATTAAAAATAATATACCAAAACAATGAACAACCGCCCGAAAGCAGAAATGCATTCGGGCGGCTTTTTGATTGATGTTATTTTAATGATATTGTTTCCTGTCTGTTTATATTGTCGGCCACAGACGATTAATACAGGAAGTCAGCCCAATAATACTGACTCATATATTCGCTTTGATAAGAGTTGACGGCTCCCGCGTCAAGCTCCTGGAACCTGTAATAATCGCAGTCCAGCACATCCGGGTTGACCGCGAGGGCATTGTAGCTTCTTACTACCGCGTCCTCCGCGCCAACGGCTTTCAGACTTTTAATCATTGCGTAGATGTAGGTTTGCAGAAGGTTTTGCAGCTTTTTTTCATAAGGCTCGTCCTCGAAAATCGCGGCGAAAATCTCTCTCGTGGTGCAGGAGCTGCCCTGCTTATGTACGAGATAGGCGAATACCTCCTTTGCTTTGCTGCGCTCAAAGCGAACATGAGCTCCGTCGGGCGTAAATACGTCAAAGTTGCCGAAGCACTGTACGCGCAGTTTGGCGTTTTTCTTTGGAATAATCGGAAAACGCAAATCCTCAAGCTCCGCTTTGACCTCCTCGACAGTGACAGGCTTCATAATATACCCCGAAGCCTTCATATCCATCGCGTCACCTTTGTACTCGGAAAAACCCGTAACAAATATAATATTCATTTTGCGGTTTATTTCCTTTAGCGTTTTGGCAAGCTCCACGCCGCTCATACCTCGCATATGAATGTCTAAAAATGCGATATCACATCCGTTTTGTTTTGCGTCCTCAAGCAAATCCGCCTGCTTGCGAAACGCGGTGACATCCGCGTCGGGTTTTGCGTCGCGAATTGCCGATTCCAGCATTTTCAGCGCCAAAGGTTCATCGTCAATACACAGTATTCTCATTTGGTTGTTCCTCCTTCGGTAAAATTATGATCACAGTTGTTCCTTCGCCAACAACGCTTTCTATTTTAACCTCGCCGCCGCACATATCGCGCAGGCGTTTTTTTGTGTTTTGCATACCGATGTGAGAGCGTTCGTCGTTCTTATGTATGTTCGTATCAAAGCCCACTCCGTCGTCCTTAATAATGACTTCGTAGGCGGTATCGGTTTCCCGTGTGGAGATTTTGACCGTGCCGCCGTCTTCTTTCATACCTACACCGTGTTTGACGGCATTCTCAACAAGCGGCTGAATGGACAACATCGGAAGTCTGAAATCAGTCGTCTGTATGTCGTACTCGATATTCAGTAAATCGTCAAACCGCAGCTTTTCTATATATAAATATTTTTTTAAATGTTCCAGCTCCTGTGCAAACGGCACCGGGGCGGTTTGTTTCAGTGAATCCATATTACCGCGGAGATATTTGGCAAAGGTAATTGTTGCCTCCTTGGCGGTCTTGGGTTCAAGCTCGCACATTACCGCTATTGAGGTCAAGGCGTTGTACATAAAGTGTGGCTGAATCTGGCTTACCATTACATTAACCTTTGCCTCGTACAGCTCCTTCTGGATTTGCTGGTATCGGATTGCTTCCTTGTACTGCTTGTGCAAATCAAGTATGAGGCTTATGATTTGATACGCCATTGTAATCGCCAGACCGTAATTGAAGAAATGAGATTCGGGAATGTGGATATATTGGTCGAGTATATCGATAATAAGCGTCAGCATAAGCGGACTCCACGATATAAGGAACAAAAGCGTGTTGCGGTTGCCGCGTATTTCAGCGCAGAGAAGTATAATCATAACCACCGAGCATACCGCTATATTAACAAAAATATTCGGTCTTGTGGCGGTTAAGTCCAATGTATTTGTCAGGTGTAATACGCCTGCTGTCGCGGCGGCCAGGAAGAATGCTGCTATAGTACAGTTCGCTATCGCTCTTGTTACGGGTTTTGTGAGGTAGGATTTAAAATAGAGGAATATCGTTGATATAAACAGATAGCTCATCATCCTGACGGCAAACAGGCATATTGTTACATCGGTAATCCAAAGGTTCAGGAAATCCCCGAGCGACTGTGTTATCATATAAAGTCCCCAGAAAAGACACAGCGCTCCGAAGCAGAGGTATTTATAGTTTACTTTTCCGAGCACAAAACTCGAAACGGGGAAGAAGAACAATCCGAAAAAGCATACCAGAACGAATAACAGAAAGCTCGGCATTGATTTAAAGAACAACTGATTATACAATCCGTCCTGTTGGCAATACATAACTCCGAAGCAATCCGAAAAACTCTGCGTCGCCATTGAGTACGGGTACTCAGCTTCTATAATCATATCCTGCTTACCGTTTAGAACCGATTTGGGGAATGATTCGGTTAAGATGTCCATTACTCCGAAACCCGGGGTACCGGTCATTCTGTCTGAGGGGGCAAAGAGCTCCTCGGGTATATCAGGCTTGCTGCGGCGGTTGGAAATCTCAAATTTTCCGTCGGCTGAGCTGATTGTGTACCATATATCTTTTGAGGTAAAGGCTAATACATCAAAATTTGCGGCAGTTTCGTTTAGCTTGCCTTTGATGGTTATTTTATAAAAATGGTCGTCGATATTCCGGGTTGGTTCAGTTACTTTCCATTCTCCGCCGTCAACGGAGTATTTACCTTCGAGCATAGAGCTCATTTTTTTATTTGTAAAGTCCATCTCGAAATACGGAATACACTGTGCAATCATAAATACCAGCGTGAGTATTACAAAGCCGATAATTACGGATGTAAATGCCTTTCCGCCGAGACAGTTTTTTATCTTTGTTTTCATTATAATCAGCCCTTGAGTTATGCTTTTTTCATTATAACATAATCAATTTGGAATGAAAAGTAAATAATTTTTAAATTTTTTTAA
>CADAEZ010000053.1 GCA_902787145.1 uncultured Ruminococcus sp. | reverse complement strand
ATATATCCCGAAACGAGTGAGCCGACTCCTATAAACACGAGTATAATATAGGATAGTTCGTCTGACGGCGCAGAGCCGGTTTGCAGGATAATTACAGAATAAATAAGCATCAAAGCAATCATAACCAAACTTCCGATCACTATTCCGAAAAACAAGCTTTTTATAATTTTTTTGTTTACAGTATCCGATTTATAAAATGATTTCATAAAAAAATCCTCCAAATACAATCCTAAAAGATTATATTCAGAGGATAGGTTATTTATTCATTATTTTTTGAACTTTGATAAAAAGCCTTTCTTTTCAGTAGTATCGGAGGCCTCCGGAGCTTCTTTCTGAGTATCTACGCTGGAGATACACCATTTTTTCATCTTCATTTTGTTGCGGTCGGAGCCTGTCTCGATGATGATAGCGTCCTCATCTTCCTTAATTGCTACTACTCGTCCCATAATACCGCCGATTGTGGTGATTTCATCGCCAATTTCGAGGTTGTTTCTGATTTGAGCTTCTTCTTTCTTTTTCTTGGAGTTAGGTCTGATAAGGAAGAAGTAAAGAGCGGCAAAGATTGCTACATAAATAACAATCATAATAATCATTGAGTTTCCGCCGGCTGCCTGAGGCGCTGCCGCGGCATCTAATACTGGTAAATTCATATTAAAAATCCTTTCTAAATTTAATCAACCATAGTATTATAACAGATAAAACCAATTCTTGCAAGTCATATCAATGTACAATTATATACGAATGTTCAGTTTTTCTCTGTTAATTCTGTAGAAATTCTCAAAGCTTCCTTTGTCCAGTTCGTCACGTATTCTTTCCATCAGGTTATTATAGAAGTAGAGATTATGAGTAACACAAAGTCTCATACCAAGCATCTCTCCGGCTTTCATAAGATGTCTTATATATGCTCTGGTAAAGCTTTTGCATACAGGACAATCGCATTTTTCGTCAATAGGATTCTCGTCAAGCTCATATTTGGCGTTCATAATATTCCTGATCCCGTCCCATGTAAAAAGATGACCGTGTCTGGCGTTTCTGCTTGGCATAACACAGTCGAACATATCTACGCCTCTGTGTACTGCCTCAAGAATATTTACAGGAGTTCCGACGCCCATAAGATATCGGGGTTTGTCAACGGGCATATACGGCATCACTTCGTCAATGATTTCGTACATAACTTCGGTTTCTTCTCCGACAGCAAGTCCGCCGATAGCGTAACCCGGCAAATCGAGTTCGGCAATCTTCTTCATATTTTCGATTCTTAAATCTTTGTATATTCCGCCCTGGTTAATTCCAAAGAGTTTCTGTTCCTTGTTGATAGTATCGTCAAGCGAGTTAAGTCTGTTCATCTCGTCCTTGCAGCGTTTTAGCCAGCGGACTGTAAGCTCTGAGGATTCTTTGGTATAATCATAGGGGGAAGGGTTCTCGACACATTCGTCAAACGCCATAGCGATTGTAGAGCCAAGATTAGACTGTATCCTCATGCTCTCCTCCGGAGACATAAAAATCTTGTGACCGTCAATATGAGAGTTAAAGGTCACACCTTCTTCTTTTATATTACGAAGCTTAGCAAGAGAAAAAACTTGGAATCCGCCGCTGTCAGTCAGTATTGGCCCGTCCCAACGGGTAAACTTATGCAGTCCTCCCATTTGCTTTATTTTGTCGTCACCTGGTCTTAGGTGCAGATGATATGTATTGCTAAGCATAATTTGGCATTTGATTTTCTTTAAGTCAAACGCAGACAATGCTCCTTTTATAGCTCCGCATGTGGCTACGTTCATAAACGCGGGCGTCTGAACCGTACCGTGTACAGTGTTGATCACACCACGCCTGGCGTTGTTTTCGGATTTTATTAATTCAAACATTTTGTTTACTCCCAATAATCACTTTGTCACAAAAACCAACACCTTACATATTTCCGCCAAGACGTTGATTATTTTTTTCAAAGCTTTTAATCCAACTTAAAACATCTTCATAATTTGCTTTTCCGGAGGCTACTTTTATTCCGATGTCTATTACATCGTCGTCTGTAGGGGAAATATAAATACCGTTCATTTCAAGAAAAGCCAGCATAACGTACATTCCAATACGTTTGTTTCCGTCAACAAAAGCATGATTTGAAATTAACGAAAAGCCGAGTTTTGCTGCTTTCTCTTCTTTTGATTGAAACAGTTCTTTTCCGTCAAATGTTTGATAAGCAGATTCCAACGCACTTTCAAGAAGTCCGAAATCGCGAACTCCGGCGTCACCGCCTGTTTCTTTTGCTATCAATTCATGTAAAAGCAAAACTTTTTCTTTACTGAATCTAATCATTTTGCCAACTCCTCAAAAGCTTTATGGTATTTATTGAGAATGTGTTCGGATACAAGTTCAAACTTTTCTTCTTCGAAATTTTTATCGGGCATATTAATAAGATACTCAATTACATCACTTAATTGTTCCTCCGATATTATATCTATAATGCTTTTTGCATATTCTCTTTCGCTCATTATTTAACCTCCTATATTGGTTTTATGCCTGTATGATATATTTATCCGAATCTTTGGATAACAGATAATCCTCTAAACAATCATCATCGCGTCTCCAAACGAAAAGAATCTGTAACGTTCGTCAACAGCAACTTTATACGCGTTCATTATACTGTCGTAACCGGCGAAGGCTGAAACAAGCATAATGAGAGTGCTTTCCGGCAGATGAAAATTTGTGATTAGTCCGTCCAGAACCTTGAAATCATAACCCGGGTAAATAAATATATCTGTCCAGCCATCGCATGCTTTAATTTCGCCGTATTCGGTTGCTACGCTCTCCAGTGTTCGACAAGATGTTGTACCTACAGCAATAACCCTTTTACCTTTTTTCTTTGTTTCGTTAATTATATCTACTGTTTCCTGAGGTATCTCGTAATGCTCGCTGTGCATTTTATGTTTGGTAACGTCATCAACTTTAACCGGTCTGAAGGTTCCAAGTCCCACATGCAGGGTTACATAGCCGATTTTGATTCCTTTAGCCTGTATTCTGTCCATAAGCTCGGTTGTAAAGTGCAAGCCGGCAGTAGGCGCCGCGGCAGAGCCGAGTTCATTGGAATAAACAGTCTGGTATCTTTCTTTGTCATCAAGCTTTTCCGTAATATATGGCGGAAGTGGCATCTGACCAATCTTGTCGAGCGTTGTGTAGAAGTTGTCATCGCACTCAAACTCAACAATCCTGTTACCGTCGTCTTTTACTTCCTTAACTGTAGCGCGCATAAGACCGTCGCCGAATATAAATTCTGTGCCCGGTTTAGCCTTTTTGCCGGGTTTGCAGAGAGTTTCCCATGTATTTTCCTTAACTTGTTTTAAAAGCAAAAACTCCACATTAGCTCCTGTGTTTAGTTTAGAGCCAAAAATCCTCGCCGGCAAAACTCTTGAATCATTAGCGATAAGGCAGTCGCCTTCCTCAAGATAGTCTATAATATCATAAAAATGCTTATGAATTATTTCTCCGTTATTTCTGTCAAGTAGCAGCAGTCGGGATGAATCTCTGGGTTCAGCGGGTGTCTGCGCTATCAATTCTTTTGGCAAATCATAAAAAAAATCGCTGGTATTCAAAAAAATCACCTTCATTGAGTATGATATATTATTGACAATATTTTCTGATAATGGTATATTATAAGATATAGTAGGGTAGTTTGGCTTTGTATCACTTATATAATATCTTATTTTTTATAAAGTTACAACTATTCTTAAGAAATTGTAATATTGTGGAGGAATCGAAATGAAAAAATATAAGGTAGGCGTTATCGGCGCCACAGGAATGGTAGGACAGAGATTTTTACTCTTACTTGATAAACATCCATGGTTTGAAATAACTACTCTCGCCGCCAGCTCTCGTTCAGCAGGTAAGAAATACGGCGAACTTATGAATAATCGCTGGTTATTAAAAGAACCAATGCCGGAAAAAGTTAAGGATATGGTTATCGCTGACGCCGCTGATGTAGAAGGCGTAGCGGCTACAGTTGATTTCTGCTTCTGCGCTGTTAATATGCCTAAGTCTGAGATTCTCGCTTTGGAGGAAGCTTACGCCAAGGCTGAATGTCCGATCGTATCCAACAACTCAGCAAACCGCTTTACTCCGGATGTGCCTATGGTAATCCCGGAAATTAACGCCGATCATATTAAGATTATCGAATCCCAGCGCAAACGCCTCGGTACAAAAAGAGGTTTTGTAGCAGTTAAATCCAACTGCTCGCTTCAGAGCTATGTTCCGGCTATCCATCCGTTAAAAGAGCTTGGAGTTAATAAGGTGCTTGCTTGTACATACCAGGCTATCTCCGGCGCGGGTAAAAATTTCAACACATGGCCTGAGATGGTTGATAACCTTATTCCGTATATCGGCGGTGAAGAAGAAAAATCCGAGAAAGAACCTCTCAAAATCTGGGGTAAGATTGAGAATGGCGAGATTGTTAACACTGATGAAATCCAGATTACTTCTCAGTGCCTGAGAGTTCCGGTCAGCGACGGTCACACAGCCGCTGTGTTTATGTCATTCAAGGATAAGGCTCCTACTGTTGATGAGGTTATCAAGGTATGGGAGAATTATAAGGGAAGAGCTCAGGAGCTTGAGCTTCCGAGCGCGCCGAAACAGTTTTTACACTACTATACAGAACCTGACCAGCCTCAGATCAAGTCAGCCCGTGAGGTTGAGGGAGGTATGGCAATCTCTGTAGGTAGATTAAGAGAAGATACACAATATGATATGAAATTTGTTTGTATGTCACATAATACTCTCAGAGGAGCGGCAGGCGGAGCTGTACTGCTGGCAGAGCTTCTCGCTGCAGAGGGTTACTTTGACTAATGGGAGGTTAATATGAGAAAACCAATTTTTACCGGCTCGGCCGTAGCTTTGATTACGCCGTTTAATCCTGATCTTACCGTTAATTATGACAAGCTTGAGGAACTGCTTGAATTTCATATCGCTAACGGTACTGACGCTATTGTAGCCTGTGGAACAACAGGTGAGGCTGCTACTCTTTCCGAAGAAGAGCACTGTGCTGTCATCAAATTTGTAGCCGAGAAAGTCAACCACCGTTGTGTTGTTATAGCCGGTACGGGCAGCAACGACACAATGACAGCGATTAAATTGTCCAAATCCGCTCAGGATTCAGGAGTTGACGCTTTGCTGTGCGTAACTCCGTATTATAACAAAACTTCACAGAGCGGACTAATAAAACATTTCACTACAATTGCGGACAACGTAGTTCTTCCGATTATTCTTTATAATGTACCGTCTCGTACAGGTTGCAATATTAAGCCCGAGACTTACGCTGAGCTTTGCAAGCATCCTAATATTGTCGCGGCTAAGGAGGCCAGCGGCGATATCTCACAGGTTGCCTGCATACGTTCGCTTTGCGGCGACAACCTTGATATTTATTCCGGTAATGATGACCAGACTGTTCCGTTTATGTCGCTCGGAGCTCTGGGTGTAATCTCGGTGTTCGCTAATATTTGTCCTCAGGAAATGCACGATCTTTGTCAGCTTTGTCTTGACAATAACTTCCGTGACGCGCAGAAAATGCACTTTCATTATCTTGAGCTTATGAATATTATGTTTACCGATGTTAACCCGATTCCGGTTAAAACTGCTATGAATCTCTTTGGCTTTGAAGCCGGTGAGTGCAGACTTCCGCTCGTACCGATGAGCGCCGGCGGTTATCACGACCTCAAAGATTGTCTCCTTAAGTACGACTTAATCGACAAGTACAAAACTTATAGCAAGTAATTCCAAGGTCTGTCTCTTTGAGGCAGACCCGGGTTTTAGAAAGGAATAATAATGACAAGAATATTACTTTGCGGCTGTAACGGAAAGATGGGTCACGTTGTAGCCTCGTCGGTTGAAAATAACGATGAATGTCAGGTGGTATGCGGAGTTGACGCTTTCGGCAAATGCAGCTATGACTTTCCTGTATATGATTCTTTTGACAATATAAGCGAGGACGTTGATGTTATCATAGATTTTTCAAATCCCGCGTCACTGGACGGACTTCTTGGATATGCCGTTAAAAACAAAGTTCCCGCGGTTATCTGCACCACAGGTTATTCGGAGGATGAGATTAAGAGAATTAACGAAGCGTCAAAAGATATAGCCGTTTTCTATTCCGGCAATATGTCGCTGGGAGTTAATTTGCTGATAGAGCTTGCTAAACAGGCTACTAAGGTTCTTGGTAATGATTTTGATATAGAGATTATCGAGAAGCATCATAACCTCAAGGTTGACGCTCCGTCAGGTACCGCGCTTATGATTGCCGACGGTATTTCCGAACAGCTCACTAATGAACCTCAGTACGTATACGACCGCCACAGCTATCGCCGCAAGCGTTCCAAAAACGAAATAGGTATTCACGCTGTAAGAGGCGGAACAATCGTCGGTGAGCACGATGTAATTTTTGCCGGCCACGACGAGGTAGTTACAATTTCGCACCAGTCACAGTCAAAGGAGCTTTTTGCCACAGGAGCGATAAACGCTTCCGTATTTCTAAAGGCAAAAGCTCCCGGTATGTATAATATGAGCCAGATGCTCGCTGAAAAATTAAAATAAAAAAATAACGTATGGCGCTGTTCTTTATGGACAGCGCCTTTTAATCACATCAGCTATCTCCGCTCATAGTCTATAGTGAGGTGATTTAATGGAAAAACTAATTCAACTTAACACCGTAACTCAGGCTATGCGCGCCAGGGATATCCTCAAAGCCTCAAAAATTCGTTCAAAAGTCAAGAGGATACCCTCCTCAGACGGCAGAAGTCCTTGCAGTTACGGTTTGATTATATTCAGCAATTATGATGAAGCTATAAAAACACTGAAAGATAATAATATCAGCGGACGAGCCCTCGGTGGTAAGCTATGATTTATCTTGATAACGGCGCTACTACTTTTCCTAAACCGCAAAGCGTAGTTAACTCCTGCGCCAGAAAGAATATTGCTTCTTTCTTCGGCTGCTCCGATCCATCCAGGGTTGTATTTACCATTAATTGTACAACCGCACTTAACACGGTTATAAAAGGTCTTGTATCACCCGGCGACCATATATTGATTTCCGAATATGAACACAACGCTGTACTAAGACCTGTAGAAAAATTAAAGGAAAAAGGTATATCTTACAGCGTAGCGGCTGTTTATGAGGGAGATAACGATAAAACGCTTAATTCCTTTAGAGAAAATATTAAACCAAACACAAAGCTTATGATATGTACAGCGGCGTCAAATGTTTTCGGTATCAGACTTCCTTTCGAGAGATTATGCGCGTTATGTCACCAGTACGGTATTATGACTTGTGTGGACGCGGCACAGGGGGCGGGTTTGATTCCTTTCAATCTGTCAAATTCATCTATAGATTTTTTGTGTATAGCCGGTCACAAGGGCTTGTACGGTCCAATGGGAACAGGAGCAATGATTGTTAACTGCGACAAGCTACCCGACAGTCTTGTCGAAGGAGGGACAGGCAGTAACTCGTACGATTACAAACAGCCGACTGCAATTCCCGACAGATACGAAAGCGGAACCCCTAATTTTCCGGGAATAATCGGATTGTCGTCCGGAGTAAGCTTTGCGCGCTCGTTAGATCCGGAAAAAATATATAATAAAGAAATAAAGCTTATTCAATATCTTTATGAAAGGCTGAGCGTTAACGAAAGAATTATTTTATATACAAATTATCCTGATAAAGATTACTGTGTACCGGTGTTGTCTTTTAATATAAAAGATTACGACAGTGAGTATGTTACCGAGATTCTTAATGACAAATACTCTGTCGCGGTCAGAGCAGGACTGCATTGCGCTCCTTTGGCTCATAAAGCTAAAGGTACTCTCGAAAGTGGTACAGTCAGAGTTGTTCCGTCGGTCTTTACAACAAAAGATGACATAAACAGGCTTGTTTTCGCGCTTAATAATATATAAAGTGTACGAATTAAGACAAATAATTCTTGAATTGAGTCTTTATGTGTGATATAATAAAAAAGTAAATATGGAATAATAATGTTTTGGTGATTAATATGGAATTTGTTCTTAATTTAATAAATGACATATTGTCAGTTTTCCGTACAATTCAAATAAAAGATATTATTGATATAATCGCGATTACCTTTATTGTTTTCAGTCTGTTTAAACTCGTCAGAGAAACTCGCGCGGAGCAACTCTTGAAGGGAGTTATCGTCCTTCTTGCCGTGTATTTGCTATCGACTGTATTCGGACTGACTATGATGAGCAGTCTAATGAGATTGTTTTTTGAGTTCTCTGTACTCATTATCGCCATTATTTTTCAGCCTGAGATTCGAAAGGCGCTCGAAAGAATTGGTCAGACTAATTTCGGCAGGAAGTATTTTTCTTTGATTAAAAACGGTAAAACCGACGATGAAGTAGAAGCTATCCGAAGGTCTATTATTGCCGTTGCGGATGCCGCTATCATCTTTTCCAGCTCAAAAACCGGCGCGCTTATTGTGTTTGAGAGGGACGTTAAGCTGTCCGATATTGCCGACACAGGTACTGTATTGAACAGTGAGCCTTCCGTAGCGCTTATTGGTAACATTTTCTTCAATAAAGCTCCGCTGCACGACGGCGCCACTATAATGAGAGACGGTAGGATTTACGCTTCCGGATGCATATTGCCGCTCACAAGCAACAAAGGAGTAGATATTAACCTTGGTACCCGTCACAGAGCCGCTTTGGGCTTAAGCGAGATATCTGACGCGGTTGTGCTTGTTGTAAGTGAAGAAACCGGTAGTATTTCTATCGCGGTAAACGGTAAGCTTTCCAGGGATTATAACAGGGAAGAGCTTATCAACCGTCTCGAAAGTCTGATTATAGACGATAATACAAAAATATATGTTAAGAATTCATCGAAATTTTCCTTGAAGAGAAAGGAGAATAAAGATGGCAGGAAATAGAGTAAAACGTCGCCGAAAATTCGGTTTGTCGTATGTTTTCAAAAATAACAAGTTTTTACTGATTGTCTCCTTTGTTATTGCTGTAACCGTATGGATTACCATAAGTCTCAGCGACACTCATCAGGCGTCGTCGACAGTTTCTAAAATTCCGATTCAGATAAACCTGTCTGATAACGCTATAAGTAACGGACTTGAGATTTTCTCCGGTAATGACCAGACAGCCTCGGTTAATGTCGAGGGTAACAGAGTTGCGCTGGGTTCTATATCAAGCGATGATATTACAGTTTCAGCTCAGACTGCCGGTACAATCCAGACGTCCGGAACGTGGACTTTGTCGCTGACCGCAAAGAAAAATAATCCATCCGATAACTTCGAGATTATCTCGTCTGTTAACCCGTCGGTTATCACCGTGTTTGTCGATCAGATGCGTGAATCCGAGTTCGAGGTTGAGAATAAGATAAAATACAAGGTTTCCGAGGGTTATCATGCTTCGGTAGCATTATCAACCGACAAAATTACCGTTAAAGGCCCTCAGACGCTGGTTGATAAAATCTCCAAGGTCGCTATTGTAGGTAAAGTTGACGGTGAGCTGAAAGATGATTATTCAATGGAGGCCGCCATCAAGCTGTTCAGTAAGAACGGGGACGAGATTACAAGCAGTATGATTACTCTCAGCGATAATACCATTACCGCTAACTTCTCTGTTCTTCCCGAAAAAGAGATTCCAATCAAGGTTTCTTTCACGAACAAGCCTAATGATTTTGATATTGATAATTATATCGAAACTTCTATTGACAAGATTTTTGTAGCTGCTCCGCAGGAGGTTTTGGATAAGCTTACCAATATTTCTACTGAGGATGTTGATTTCAACACCCTGAAAAACAAGTCCACAACACTTCAGCTCAAGCTCAATATGCCTGAGAAAACCGTCAATCTCAGTGATACCGATACAGTTAAGGTAAAGATTGACCTGCGCAGCTTTAAATCCAAGAATATAACAATAGACAAAAAGAATCTTTCGGTTTCCGGACTTGGCAGCGATTATTCATATAATGTTACTACCGACAATTTAATGGTTGTTGCCATCGGACCAAAGAACCAGTTGTCAAAAATCAGTTCGAAGAATATTATATGTGATATTGACGCTTCGGATATCGAGGGCAAGACAGGTTCGATTTCTCTTCCGGTTAATATAAGCATAGTTGGCGTTGACTCTTGCTGGGTTTACGGTGAGTACAGCATAAACCTTAATGTAACAAGTCAATAAAGTAAATGGTCGTCGCAAACCGCGACGACCATTTTTATAACAATCAACTTAATTAAATTCTGGATCTGCTTTGACTTCCCAGTCGGATTTTTGCTCTGTCCATATCCTTTTCCTGGTTGTTCATAACGCTTTGTACAAGCCCTATACCAATCATCATACTCATAACCGAGGTACCTCCCGAACTAAAGAAGGGGAGAGTGATTCCGATTACCGGTATTACTCCGAGAACCATTCCGATATTGATGATAGTCTGTGAACAAATCATAGCGAAAACACCGTAGCAAATCAACGCGCCCTTTGTATCATAAGCGTTTTTTGCGTCGATTATGACTCTTATAATAATAACAACAAGGATAGCCATTAATACCAGACATCCGATAAAGCCGAATTCTTCACCAGCCACGGTAAAGATAAAGTCATTTTCCTGTTCGGGGACAATGCCATATTCAACTCGTCTGCCGTTGTATAATCCCTCGCCGTAAAGCTGACCCGAAGCGATAGAAACCTTTCCCTGATATTGTTGCCATCCGTAATTTGTCAGCGCGTTGCCGTCAAGATCAAATAAAGCCATAATACGGTTTCTGTGTTCATTATTGAGCACAAAACTCCACAGTATTGGCAGCCCGACGACGATTAGTCCACCCAGAACAGCATAGTACCTTGCGGGCACACCGGCGAGGAATGACATTGTAACAGCTATAAAAAGGAAGATCAACACCGTTCCGTCATCACCCTGCATATGAATAATAAGCATTGGTATTCCAACGTGCACAAGCAGACTTATTACTCCCGGCAGGGATTTTATCTTATCTATATCTTTCAGAAAGGTAAGATGCTTTGTAAAGGTTATAATAAAGCATACTTTTATAAACTCTGACGGCTGAACCGTGATTCCTCCCGGCAGCCTTATCCAAGCCGTATCATCTGTGCCTTCTACCCGGACTCCGAAAATAAATACCAATCCGGCCAGAGCTATAGCTGTCAGCGCGAATACCCACCATACCTTAACCATAAACTTATAATCTATTATCGACACAACCCACGCCGCCGCAACTCCGGCGATAATAGCAGCTATCTGGGTTATCATATAGTTATAAGTTCCGGCTCTCTGCATATCGCTTATGAGCAGCAGACTGTATATTATGGCGACAAAGGTAAAAATCCATAGAATGATGTCAGTTTTCTTGAAGTATGACTTTATTTCCTCCAAGACTTTTTCCAAACTATTCGCCTCCTTGTTATACTGATTACTATATTATTATATAAAATAATGCAATTAATATCAAGTATATTTTCAAATTAGAATATTTGTTATGATGATTTATGTTAAAATAAATCCAATAATGTGATTTTAACGGGGGATAAGACTATGTTATCTGATATCGAAATCGCTCAGCAGGCTGAGCTTTTACCTATTAAAACTATTGCCGAAAATCTCGGTATCAAAGAAGACGAAATCGAGCCTTACGGAAAATATAAGGCTAAGCTCTCTGACGAGCTTATGGACAGATTAAAGGATAGACCTGACGGCAAGCTTATTCTTGTTACCGCTATTAATCCTACTCCGGCCGGAGAGGGCAAGACTACGACTACCGCGGGTCTCGGCCAGGCAATGGCTAAAATCGGTAAAAACGCTATAATCGCGCTGAGAGAGCCTTCGCTGGGTCCTGTGTTTGGTATCAAGGGCGGAGCTGCCGGCGGCGGATACGCTCAGGTTCTTCCGATGGAGGATATCAACCTTCATTTTACCGGTGATATGCACGCTATTACAGCCGCTAACAACCTTTGCTGCGCTATGCTCGATAACCATATTCAACAGGGTAACGATCTCGGCATCGATCCAAGACGAATTCTAATCAAGAGATGTCTTGATATGAACGACAGAGCTCTTAGAAATGTTATTGTAGGTCTCGGCGGCAAGGTCAACGGTGTTCCCAGAGAGGATCACTTCTGTATTACCGTTGCCAGCGAGGTAATGGCTATACTGTGTCTTGCCGATGATATCGACGATTTAAAGAAACGTCTCGGCAACATTCTTGTTGCGTATAATTACAACGGCGAGCCCGTTTATGCCCGTGATTTTAAGGCGGACGGCGCAATGACAGTTCTGCTTAAGGACGCTATAAAGCCCAATTTGGTTCAGACGCTGGAGGGTACACCGGCTGTAATGCACGGAGGTCCTTTCGCTAATATCGCTCACGGCTGTAACTCTGTAAGAGCTACTAAGCTGGCGCTAAAGCTTGCCGACTATTGTATCACTGAGGCTGGCTTTGGTTCCGACTTGGGCGCTGAAAAATTCCTTGATATCAAGTGCAGATACGCTGGCCTTAAGCCTAACGCCATTGTTTTGGTTGCTACTTCAAGAGCGCTTAAGTATAACGCCGGAATCAATAAGGCCGAATGTGGTGAGCCAAACCTTGAAGCTCTTAAGAAGGGAATCGTTAACCTCGGTGTTCATATCGAGAATATGCGTAAGTACAACGTTCCCGTTGTAGTAGCTATCAACAGATTTATCACAGATGACGACGCTGAACTCAAATTCATCGAGGATTATTGTAAGGAAAAGGGAGCGGATTTCGCTTTGTCGGATGTATTCGCAAACGGCGGAGAAGGCGGAAAGGCTCTTGCTCAAAAAGTAGTAGAGGCTGTGGAGAAACCGTCTGACTTTGCTCCTATTTACTCAATTGACCTCAGCGTTAAGGAAAAAATAGAAGCTATCGCCAAAAATATCTATGGCGCGGAAGGTGTTACATATACATCCGCCGCTGAAAAAGCTATCAAAGAAGTTCAGGCGCTCGGCGGAGACAAGCTCCCTGTATGTATCGCTAAAACTCAGTATTCGCTATCGGATAATCCGTCACTGCTCGGAGCTCCGAAGAACTTTACAATAACTGTAAGAAACGTATCTCTCTCTAACGGCGCGGGATTTGTTGTAGTCTACACCGGCGATATTATGACAATGCCGGGACTTCCTAAGGTTCCCGCCGCCGAAAAGGTAGATATAGAGAATAATAAGGTAGTTGGTTTATTTTAATGACAGAATTTATATCACATTCAGTGGAAGAAACAGAAGATTTCGCGGAAGAATTCAGTAAACACCTCAACGGCACAGAAATAATCGCTTTGTACGGCGGTCTTGGAGTAGGAAAAACCTCCTTTACTCGCGGACTGGCGAGGGGGCTGGACGTTGAGGACAGTGTATCAAGCCCCACTTTCGCGATTGTTAACGAATATGTTGGCAGTGTTCCTCTGTATCATTTCGATATGTACAGAATCGAAAGCTGGAACGACTTGTATTCTATCGGATTCTTCGATTATATCGGCAACGGAATAATAGTTATCGAATGGAGCGAAAACATCGAAGGCGCTCTCGATGATGATGTTATACATGTGTATATCGAAAACACCGATAAAGAAAACGAGAGAATTATTAAAATTGAAGGTGTTTAATTGAAAATACTTGCGGTTGACTCGTCTGCTAAGGCGTGTTCGGTTTGTTTGATTGACAACAATAAAATACTGGGTGAGTTTTTTATAAACACTGCTTTGACTCACAGCCAGACTCTGGTACCGATGATTGACGCGGTTTTAAAAAACACATCTGTTGATATCAAAGATATAGATTGTTTCGCTGTATCGGCGGGTCCGGGCTCATTCACCGGTGTACGTATCGGAGTAGCCGCTGTAAAAGGTATGGCTATGCCGCTCGAAAAGCCCTGCGTACCGGTGTCTACTTTGGAGGCAATGGCGTATAATCTTATAAATGATAATTGTATCGTGTGTTCGGTTATGGACGCGCGTTGCAGCCAGGTATATAACGCGCTTTTCAGAGTTGAAAACCACAAGGTTACAAGACTGTGTGATGACAGAGCTTTATCAATAGAAGATTTAGGCAAAGAACTGTGTGGTTATAGCGATAATATTATCCTTGTCGGTGACGGAGCTGCTTTATGCTATGAAAACTATTCAAAACTAAGCCTAAATATTTCAATCGCCCCCGAACACATTCGTTATCAGCGTGCATACGGAGTTGCTTTTGCTTCTATAAATAAAAACGCGATCACATCGGCTGAGCTAATGCCTGTTTATCTCAGACTGCCGCAGGCTGAACGAGAACTAAAAAAGAAAATGGAGAGTAAAAAATGATTGCTTTAGGTTGTGACCACGGCGGAATAAACCTTAAAACCGCTATTATAAAGTATCTTGACGAACATAACATAGAATACAAAGACTTCGGCTGCTATACCGATGACAGCGTAGATTATCCGATTTACGCTTATAAAGTAGCTAAGGCCGTTGCAAATAAGGAGTTTGAGCTCGGTATACTCTGCTGCGGAACCGGAATCGGTATTTCGATCGCGGCTAACAAAGTAAAGGGCATAAGAGCGGCGGTTGTCAGCAACGAATTCGGAGCCGAAATGACAAGACGTCATAATAACGCTAATATTCTGTGTATGGGCGGACGTGTGACAAGTGAGGAAGACGCAGTAAGATTCGCTGATATTTTCATTAATACTCCGTTTTCATCTGACGAAGAACGTCATACAAGGAGAGTCCAAATGCTTCGGGATATTGAGAATGGTGTTTTTGAGGCTGAATAACTACAGTACATTCTTTTAAAGAATATTACAAATATTCGGCGAAAAATATCTTATTTGTAATAAACAATTACAAAAAATATCATAAATTTAAATTTATTTACAAAAAACCCTTGTTTTTTTTCTTAATTCGTATTATAATAGTCTCACATTGTTTTTAAAGAATTATTTTAATGAATTATAAAATGGTAGGAGATAGATTATGAGATTAAGAAAACAAGAATTAGGCGATAGGAACCTTGTGGGACATCGCGTAGAAACCGTTAGGAAGAAAAAGGGTATGAAGCAGAAAGAACTGCTTGCCCAGCTTCAGGTTAACGGTGTTGATATGAA
Source organism: uncultured Ruminococcus sp. (assembly GCA_902787145.1). GTDB lineage: Bacteria > Bacillota > Clostridia > Oscillospirales > Acutalibacteraceae > Ruminococcoides. The sequence continues at coordinate 6,271 of CADAEZ010000053.1, read as the reverse complement.
CGCTTCGGGCTTATCAAAACTTGAAGGTCAAATCAGATTTGTAACCGACGTAGAGCTGGTTGCTCTGGCCGATATTCTCGAAGTATCTGTTGATTACCTTCTTGGAAGAGAATAAATAATAACTACTAAGGGGCTGCTCAAAAAGCAGCCTTATCTTTTTGCCTTTAGAGGTTGATATTTTATCAGTTTTTAAGTATAATAAAGAATTAGATACATTATTAATATTCAGGAGATTGTTATGAATAAGACAGAAAGTTTTTTTGACAGTATAAAAGGGAAAAAAGTATGCTTTGTCGGAATCGGCACAAGCAACTTACCGCTTATCGAATTATTCGCTGAAAAAGGCGCTGTCGTATCCGCCTGTGACCGACAGAGCTATGAATCACTCGGCGAAAACGCTAAAAGAGCCGAAAATGCCGGCGCTAAACTGATTCTGGGAGATGATTATCTTAACGAAATTGATACGGATATACTATTCAGAAGTCCCGGAACACCGTTCTTTAAGCCGGAACTCGAAAAGCTAAAGGAGAAAGGCGTAATTGTTACGTCCGAGATGGAGGTATTCTTTGATCTTTGTCCCTGCAAAATTATAGCCGTAACCGGTTCTGACGGCAAAACCACAACCACAACTATAATCTCTGAGTTCCTTAAAGCCGCCGGCAAAACCGTACATCTCGGCGGTAATATCGGCAAGCCGCTCCTGCCTGAAATTGAGAGCATATCTCCGGATGACTATGCTGTAGTAGAATTGTCCAGCTTTCAGCTTATCTCTATGAGAAAGAGCCCTGATATTGCCGTTGTGACAAACCTTGCGCCCAATCACCTGGACGTACATAAGGATATGGAAGAATATGTTGAGTCAAAGAAGAATATTATTCTTCATCAAAACGCTTTCTCCAGGGCGGTTATCAATCTTGATAACGATATAGCAAACAGCTTCTCGAATGATGTAAGGGGCAGACTTGCTAAATTCTCACGTAAATCAAGCGTATATAACGGCGCCTATACAGAAGGCGATATGATTATATACAGTGATTACGGAAAGAATATCGAGATTATGAGCTATAAGGATATAAAAATACCCGGAATGCATAATGTCGAAAATTATCTGGCGGCAATCTCCGCTGTTTGGGGCATAGTTGATGTAAATACAATCGTTAATGTTGCGAAAAGCTTTGGCGGAGTAGAGCACAGAGCCGAATTTGTTCGTGAGTACAAGGGAGTTGAGTATTATAACGACTCGATTGCCTCCAGTCCCACAAGAACAGCTATGGGTACACTTTCACTTTATGACGAAAAAATCATCATCATCGCCGGAGGATATGACAAGCACATTCCATATGAACCTTTGGGTCCTGTCATTTGTGACAAGGTTAAGCTGCTTATTCTTATGGGTGATACAGCCGCAAAAATAGAAGAAGCGGTAAAGAACAGCCCGAACTATTCCGAGAACAATCCTCGTATTATTAATGTTAATAATATGGAGGAGGCTGTAAAAACCGCCGTGCTCAACGCGAGCGAAGGGGACAAAGTATCTCTGTCTCCGGCAAGCGCAAGCTTTGGTTTGTACAAGAACTTTGTAGAACGCGGCAACCACTTTAAAGAAATTGTTAATAATCTAAAGTAAGAATGTGTAAAATGAAAAAACTATTATTTGATTTATGTTCAGTCGGCGGCGTTTCGGGCAGCGAGACGTCCGCCGCTGAGTATTGCTGTGAATACTTGAAAAAGTATACAAAAGAAGTAAGAGTCGATTATAACAACAATGTTCTCGCTGTTTTGGGTAACGATAAGTCGGACAAGACAGTTTTGCTCGACGCTCATCTCGACAGAATCGGCTTTATTGTAACAGAGATAAACGAAGAGGGCTTTATTAAAGCCGAAAAATGCGGTGGAATTGATACAAGAACTCTGCTTGACGCTTGTGTTATTGTTCACGGTAACAAGGATTTATTTGGGGTAGTGTGTTGTATGCCGCCTCATTTATCCGACGGCAGGGAGGATAAAGCTGTTTCCGCTGATAATATTTGGATAGATTTGGGGTTGCCTGCCGACAAGGTCAAAGATAATGTTTCACCCGGTGATAGTGTCAGCCTGTACGCGGAACCAAAAGAGTTGATTAACAGCCGTATTTCCGCCTCAGCGCTTGATAACAGAGCGGGAGTAGTTGTTCTGCTTAAACTGGCGGAGAGAATTTATAAAGAAAATATTGACCGCAAAGTATGTATCCTGCTATCTTGCCAGGAGGAGACATTTGCAACCGGAGCTAAAACCGTACCATTTGACCTTAATATTGACGAATCCGTTACAATTGACGTCAGCTTTGCTTCTCAGCCGGGTGTAACAGACCAATATTCAAACATAAAACTCGGAAAAGGGCCTATGCTGTGTGTTTCTCCGATTCTTAACAGAGATTTGTTTGACAAGCTTCGGACTATCTGCGCGGAAAACAATATCGATTATCAGCTCGAAGTATGTTCGTGCAATACCGGAACTAACGGCGATCATATCGCTACATCTAAGTCCGGTGTAAAAACCGCTTTGGTGTCAATACCGCAGAAGAATATGCATTCTCAGGCCGAGATAGTGGATTTGAAGGATATGGAATCAACCGTCAATCTGTTGGTTGTCGTTATATGTAAAAGGAGGTAAAAATGGATAACCTTCTTAAAAAACTCTGTACAGCTAACGGTATCTCCGGCGACGAAAAAAGTATCAGAGATATTATAATAAATGAGATTAAAGACTACGCAAATGATTATCGAGTTGATAACCTTGGCAATCTAATTGTATATAAAAAAGGCAATAATACTCCCGAAAATAAGCTGATGATTTCCGCGCATATGGACGAAGTCGGTTTTTTGGTGAGTGATATAACCTCTGACGGACTTATAAAGTTCAGCGAAGTAGGGGGAATAGACAGGCGTGTACTACCCGCCAGGAGTGTCACGATCAACAATAATGTTAAGGGTGTAATATGCAACAAGCCGATTCATCTCTGTGACAGCGACGAAGCAAAATCAATTCCCAAGTACGACTCAATGTATATTGATATCGGAGCCGACAGCAAAGATGAAGCTCAAAAATACGTCTCTCCCGGCGACAGTATAACATTCGATACTTTTTATGAAGATAACGGATTCTCTGTAAAGTCCAAGGCTATTGACGACAGAGCCGGATGCAGTATGATGATAAAGATGATACAGTCAGAACTCGAATATGATATGTATTTTACGTTTGTCGTGCAGGAGGAAGTCGGCCTTAACGGAGCAAAGGTCGCCGCTTTCTCGCTAAATCCCGATTACGCTATCGTGCTCGAGAGTACCACAGCCGCGGACATCCCCGGTATAGAGGGTGTAAAGCAGGTATGTAACGTTAACAACGGCGCTGTTATCGGCTTTATGGACAGACGTACGATTTACGACAAAGGACTTATAAAAGAAGCTCAAAGTATTGCCGAAAATAATAATATAAAGATTCAGTTTAAGCGCGCCGTGGCAGGCGGTAATGACGCCGGAGCTATCCACAACTCACGAGGCGGAGTACGTACTCTTGCTGTTTCTTTGCCGTGCAGATATCTTCACTCACAGATTTCTTTAATCGCCAAGTCAGATATATATGATGTATATAATCTCGCTCTTATCCTGGCTGAGCGAATCTGCGGAGGTAAGATATGATAAGAATTGCCGGAGATGACCTGAATATCGAGAGCTTCATCGACGCTATGTCAAAGGGAAATCCATTTGGATGCAGGATAAGCTCGCTTTACAAAACCTACGATTATCATTTACCTTTTGTGGATTATTGGATACAGGCGGATAACAAAAGCTGTACGTCGATTATCGCTAGGCTCGAAACCTCATTCATATTGCTCCTGACCGATTACTCCGATTTGGAGGAAATCAGCTCATTTATGCGTGTTTCGGGAGCAGCCTCAATAATCTGCGACGGTAAATACGAGTTGGACTGCGGACTAAAGGTTACAGGTGGTCCAATACTCTACAGCACTCGGTTAATGGAACAGGAAAAAGACTTCTCTGTATCCGAACCGACTGTCAAGGATATATATAGTCTTATCAGCAAATGCGCTTCAAAGAATTTTGCTGTTCCGTCATACGAAAGCTTCGCGCTTGACGTAAATCACAAGCTTAATAAAAACACTGTCCGGGTATATGGTATCGAGGATAATACGCTGAAAGCCTGTATTATGACTCTCGCGGAGAGTGACGATTCCGCCGTGCTAGGAGCATTGGCTACCGACCCCGAATACCGCAACAACGGTTACGGCGCTTTCCTTATAAAGTATATAAACAACAAGCTTGTCAGCGAAGGGAAAACAGTATATCTGCACCGCGCTCCGGATGAGAATATTGAGTTTTACAACAAACTCGGGTTTAATTATTTCGGAATGTGGGCAGAATACAAATAAAGGATTGATATAATGAATGATTTCTTTGAAATTTCCGAGGAAATACTGAAAGCTTCTGAAAAAGCTATGGAGCTGTGCTCCGATAAATTGAAAGAAATTGATGATATTCAGGAATATAACCAGCACAAAATGCTTAAAGCGTTTCAGAAAGCTAAGGTCAGCGAGAGTCACTTTACAGCGTCAACCGGCTACGGCTACGGCGACAGGGGACGCGACTCGCTTGACGAGGTATTCGCCTATGTTTTCGACGCCGAGGACGCGCTGGTAAGACATAATTTTGTCAGCGGCACCCACGCTCTTACCGTGGCGTTATTCGGAGTGCTGAGGCCGGGAGACAAGATGCTATCCGTAACCGGAACTCCTTATGATACATTAAGAAGCGCTATCGGCATCGAGGGCAACTATCCGGGTTCGCTTATTGACTTCGGAATAAAATACGAGGAGATCAAGCTTGACGATAACGGACTTGTTAATCATCAGGCAATCAAGGATAAACTCGACTCTACATATAAAATGGTCTATATTCAGCGCTCACGTGGCTACAGCGTGCGGCCGACTCTGACTGTGGATGATATCGAAAGCATCGTAAAAACCGTCAGAAGCGTGAACAAGGACGTTATAATAATGCTTGATAACTGCTATGGCGAATTCGTCGAGAAAAAACAGCCTTTATCTGTCGGCGTTGACCTGATGGCAGGGTCATTGATAAAGAATCCCGGTGGGGGAATAGCTCCTACAGGCGGATATATTGCCGGCAGAAAAGATCTTGTCGAGATGTGCTCCTACAGGCTGACGACTCCGGGTACAGGTAAAGAACTCGGCGCCACGCTTAACCTTAACCGTGAGCTTTTTCTCGGAGCTTATCACGCTCCTCACGCTACCGGCGAAGCTCTTAAAACCGCGGTATTCGCTTCCGCTTTGTTCAGCATACTTGGATATGATGTATCACCCGGATACAACGAAAAAAGGGGAGATATAATCCAGCTTATTATGCTCAAGACACCTGAAAACCTCGAAAAGTTCTGCGTAGGTATTCAACATTCCTCGGCTGTGGACAGCTTTGTAACGCCGTATCCCGACGATATGCCCGGATACGAGGACAAGGTTATTATGGCGGCAGGAGCATTTACTCTAGGCTCGTCAATCGAGCTCTCGGCTGACGCTCCGCTCAGAGAACCCTACGCCGTATGGATGCAGGGAAGCCTTAATTTCCATTCCGGAAAGTTGGGAATAATGCTCGCTGCTAATGAGATTATGAACAAATAAACTGCATATATAAATCGAGGTATCCGTTTTTAGGTACCTCGAATCTTTTTGTATGTTGCGTGTACACATAGCTAAAGCGTATTTTCGCGGCTGATATACCGTGCGCTGCTGGTATTGTCATGTATTGTCAGCCGTCATAGGGGAATGAAACTATATTTTTCAGCGTCAGTAAAGTCATAGAAGTGTAGGAAAACTTCTCAGAAGTCTATTTGTACTGCTAATTTTGACGCTTACACCCTTATGACACATGACAATACGTGACAATACGTATATTTTGCCGACTCAGCCTAATCAATTCACCAATAATAAATCGAGGTATCCGTTTTGGATACCTCGCAGACTGTAGAAAAACTAATTTATAGAAGTAGTTCGGATTAAGCGTTGTAGGGACAGCCCTCTGTGGCTGTCCGCTCTTTTCTGCTATAGCTCCATTAGAGTTGTAGGCAGAGCCCCTATATTAATGAGTAATATCGGATAGGAACGGGATGGCACGGAGGCCATCCCCTACAAATGCAACATAAACCAATCTACTTTTTCGACAAACAGCGAGGTATCCGTTTTGGATACCTCAATTCA
>CADAEZ010000052.1 GCA_902787145.1 uncultured Ruminococcus sp. | reverse complement strand
GGATATCGCCTGCGCGGTGATATCAAGCCTCGTTCGGCTTCGCTGTTCTTTAATTAGCTTCAGCTCCCCAAATTTGCTGCGCAGTTTATACTGCTTCGCAAATTCGTTGTCGCCGGTCGCTAATTAAAGGCTCCGCCGCTCGGCTCACAAGTATTACATCATGCCTTCAAAAAATTCAATAGATTTGCTGTCTTCTGTTAATGTTACATAAGCCTTTTTCCAATACTTTGTGTAGCCTCCGTTATTCTGACCCTGACGACGGAAATGTCCGCGTACATTAACGGTGTTAACCTTAGCTACCTTAACATTGAAGAGTTCCTCGCAAGCCTTTGCGATTTCAATCTTGTTAGCAGTCTTAGCGACCTCGAAGGTGTACTTTTTGTCTACAGCGCCCATCATACTTTTCTCAGTGATGATCGGACGGATGATAATATCCTGAGCTATCATGCGTAAACCTCCTCAATCTTATTTACAGCATCCTTTACGATAACAAGCTTGTCAGCGTTTAAGATGTCGTATACGTTAAGCTCGCCGACCTGTGCGGTCTTAACGCCCTTGATGTTGGATGCGGACTTAATAACCTTGCGGTCAACCTCCGGCAATACGATGAGAGCCTTTTTGTCCGCTCCGATGGCTGAAAGCATATCAACCATAACCTTTGTTTTATACTCGTCGAGCGAGATTGCGTCTACTACGATGATTTCGTTGTCCATAGCCTTGGCTGAGAACGCCGACTTCATAGCGAGACGTCTAACCTTTTTGTTAACAGATAATCTGTAGCTTCTCGGCTTGGGTGCGAATACTACGCCGCCGTGTGTCCACTGAGGAGCGCGTGTTGAACCCTGGCGAGCTCTACCTGTACCCTTCTGTCTCCATGGCTTTTTACCGCCGCCGGAAACTTCGGATCTTGTGAGGGCTGACTGTGTGCCCTGACGCTGAGCCGCGAGATAGTTGACTACCATCTGATGCATAACAGCCTTGTTGGGCTCAATGGCAAATATTGAATCAGCAAGATCAACTGTGCCGACCTTTTTGCCTGTCATATCTACAACATTAATACTTGGCATTTCAAAGTCCTCCCTTCTTAAGCTTTCACAGCATCTTTGATAACTACGATGCCCTTGTTCGGACCGGGGATAGCGCCCTTGATAGCGATGAGGTTGTTCTCAGCGTCTACCTTTACAACTGTGAGGTTCTGGATAGTAACCTTCTCAGCGCCGAGGTGTCCGTTCATCTTCTTGCCCTTAAAGATACGGGATGGGGATGAACACATACCGATTGATCCGCCGTGACGTACGTTAGGGCCTGTGCCGTGACTCTCTTTGAGACGGTGGAAGTTCCAGCGCTTGATAACACCCGCTGTACCCTTACCTTTGCTTGTGCCTGTAACGTCAATTTTTGCTCCGGCTTCAAATGTGTCTGCCTTAACGATGTCGCCTACCGCATAAGCGTCTGTATCGTCAAAACGGAACTCCTTTAAAACCTTCTTTGGCGCAACATCGTTTTTAGCGAAGTGACCTGCCATTGGCTTTGTAACCTTGTTTGGCTTAACATCGCCGAAACCGAGCTGTACCGCTGCGTAACCGTCGTTTTCTACTGTCTTCTTTGTAACAACCGCGCATGGGCCTGCTTCAACAACAGTAACAGGAACGACCTTGCCTGTTTCGTCGAAAATCTGTGTCATACCGATTTTCTTACCGATTAATGCTCTTTGCATTTTCTATTTCCTCCTTATAGGTTATTGGTTGGGTTGCCCCAACATTTACCCTGTCTGCTTGTAGGTTGGTAAAGTAGATTAAGTATGGTTACTTATAACTTAATCTCGATATCAACACCGGCAGGGAGCTCTAAGCTCATAAGAGCCTCGACTGTCTTGTTTGACGGTCTTAAAATGTCGATAAGACGCTTGTGAGTTCTCATCTCGAACTGCTCACGGCTGTCCTTGTACTTATGAACAGCACGGAGGATTGTAACAACCTGCTTCTCTGTCGGAAGAGGTACAGGACCCGATACACGAGCGCCTGTGCGCTTTGCTGTAGCTACAATCTTCTCAGCGGATGAATCAACCAGCTGATGGTCATAACCCTTTAATCTTATGCGAATTTTTTCTTTGACTGCCATTATCGTCGCCTCCTTAAAAAATTTGGCGGGCGTTCTTAAACTTTTCCACAGCGCCGGGTGTTCCGCGACTCTGCGTTTTTAAAACCGATTAACTTTTCAGCTAACCGGGTAGTTCAAGACATAATTCAAGCATAAAGACGCAGCAACTCAAATGCGGCTTTGCTTAAACACTATAACTTTCGCCCGGTTTAAAATCGGACATACTCCACGGAAAAACCGGCATAAAATGCCGCAACCTCCCGCTTCAACGCACATCATTTTGCAGTCTCGACTGCTAAAAAGGCGCAAAATGCCCCTATTTCGCAATCTTACCAGTAGATTATACTATAAAAAAAGCCCGAAAGCAAGTAAATCAGACGATTTTTCGGATTTTTTCTATGTAGATTATTACAGAATTTTAACCATTATTTTTGTTAGTTTTGCACAACGGTTTTTTAACAGATTTCTCTTGAATATTTTTATTGCACGTTATATTATTAATGTAGATATTTTTTGCGGAGGACGGTGAGCGTATGGTACATATATACTACGGCGACGGAAAAGGCAAAACCACAGCCGCAATCGGACTGGCGTGCAGAGCCGCGGGCAGCAGGATGAAGGTTTTGTTTGTGCAGTTTTTAAAGACCGAGTTTTCGGGAGAAAGGCACACCCTGAGCCATACCGAAAACATAAGTCTCACATTCTGTCCGCTGGAGCTCAGCTTTACATATGATATGGATGAAAGCGAAAAAGCCAAGGCCGCTCAGTTGTTCCGCAGAATTTTTGACGAAAGCGTCACCAAAGTATTTACGCAAAAATATGATATGATAGTACTGGACGAGGTTTTCTCGGCGGTCGAGGCGGATATGATAAGTGAAAGCAGCTTATATGAATTCGTATCCAACGCTCCTAAAAATCTTGAAATCGTGATGACAGGTCATAACCCAAGCGAAAAAATGCTGGAGCTTGCCGACTATATCACAGAGATGAAAAAGATCAAGCACCCTTATGACAAGGGCGTCCAGGCGAGATTCGGAATAGAGTTTTAAAATGAAAACCGGCAGGCTATGCCGGTTTAACTTTATATTTTTTCCAATTTTTTAATTTGCTGTAGCTTTTTGCCGTTATCTTTATTTTTGCTTTTACAACTTTAACTTTTGAGGAACCGCTAACAAACCTATGCGCAATAGCTTTTGAAATTAATATTGACATTTGCAAACTAACTTGTTATAATGATAAACGCTGAAGCTGAGGGCCATTAGCTCAGTTGGTTAGAGCTATCGGCTCATAACCGATCGGTCCGGGGTTCGAGTCCCTGATGGCCCACCAAAAAATAGGAGTACCCACCGGGTACTCCTATTTTTTTCCATCAGGGACTCGAAAGGCCGTTAAAAAAACAGTCCTGCGGACTGTTTTTAGGCCGTTGCGCAGATGCGCAGTTTATCTCCGCTCACACCGCAACAAGCGAGGTATGCAGCTTCTCATTATCCAAGCGTACTGATGGCCCACCTCCGAAGGATGCCATCAGGGACTCGAAAGGGACGCGCCAAAATATAGTCGTCTCTCTTCGCCCTTGGTACGGGCTCGCGATACTCCTTATTTTGCCGAGCGCTTTTGCTCCCTTCTTCCGCCACAGGCGGCGGTCGCAACGCTACATTAAGAAAACAGTCCTGCGGACTGTTTTTAGCCCGTAGCGTTGCAGAACCTCTGGCTTTGCTCACGCCGCAACAAGCGAGATGAACATTTCGCAACACGGAACAAACTGATGGCCCACCAAAACAGAGCAAATCCGAAATCGTCATCTTAGGTGACCGTTTCGGATTTCTCTTTTTCCGCAATTGTGTAAAAAATTTGGCAATATTTATTCTATTCTCTGTCCCGTCACTTAACACTTTCTGCGCTGAATTCACATAGTTAAATCCACTGTGGGATAAATCCCGTAAAAATTCTTATAAATAAGTGAAGAAATAACATCAAGATGCTTGACAAACAGTTATAAAATGTTATACTGATTATAATTATTATTATTTTCGGAAAGGGGCTTTGATTATGAAATTTGAATACTCATCACCGTTGATTTCTGTTGAAGTCCTTGATAAGACCGACGTGCTTCTGACGTCTGTTATTGTTCCTCCGGATCCTGCTGAGAAGGAGAAAGAAAACGCCTACCGCGATATCTTTGATTTTATCTTCAAAAACAGAAGTTGGTTTTGACAAATTTATGACATTAAAGCGCTTTGCTGTTGCAGGGCGCTTTTTTTACTCTATAGGATATTACTCAAAACTTGAAAAGATTCAAAGAATAATTCCTGAATTGGTCATTCATATTTACTTGCTCCTATAGAGCAAAAAAGATATTTGTATTCTCCGTTCAGTTTCTGCTTCAAAGAACGAGCGATAAGTAGCGAAAGGCGTGCCATAGACAAGCCTCTGTTTGTCGAAAAAGCTGATTGGTTTATGTTACATTTGTAGGGGATGGCCTCCGTTCCTAAGCCGGAGACGGCAAACCCTCTGTCGCATTCGCGACATCTCCCTTAACAAGGGAGTCTCCATCCCGTTCCTATCCGATATTAGGGGCTGTGCCTACAACGCGAAAGGAGCTATAGCAGAAAAGAGCGGACAGCCACAGAGGGCTGTCCCTACAACGCTTAATCCGAACTGCTTCTATAAATTTGTTTTTCTACAGGCTGAGACAGTATGCAAGAAATTGCATACTGTCTTTTCCTTTTTGGTTTCCCAGGTCTAATCGCTGTTTGGTGGTTAGCTGCATTTATCGAGGTAGAGTGTATAGTTGTGGAATGTACCTCTGTAGATTCTTCTGCCGTTATCAGCATGGAAGGCGCCTTCGTGAGCCTTGGCGTTAAGGTCAACAACTGCTATGTCGCTGTTTGTGGAGGATGTGATCCATACATTTGAGCGTCCGCTGTCAAATGTGCTTGTTGTCTTGAATACTGCCTTTTTGGCGCTGTCGGATACCATATAGGCGTTTTCCTTACCGTTGCCGTAAATCTGAATTCCGCCGTAGAGTTTTATATCCGCCGCCTTGAAGGCTCCGGCGTTGGCGTAAAGACCGCCGCCGTGGCTTCTCGCGGAGTTGTTAGTCATTGTTACGCTGGTGAAGTGGTGGTCATTAGCGGAAAGGGCTCCCAGATATGCCGCTCCGCCGTTGTTGGCGCTGTTGCCGATAAAGGTTGCCACGTTGAGAACTAAGTCGGTATGAGCGCATACACATACTCCGCCGCCGTCACAACCAGCCTTGTTGTTCTCGAATCTGCAACACTCAACCTTGGCGTCCTGGTCGGTCGGAACATATAATCCGCCGCCGTCGTATGTCGCAACGTTGCCGGAGAAAACGCATCCCTTGGTATAGTTGCCGTCCAGGTCGTACGCGAGAGCGCCGCCGTTGCTGCCTGAGTTGTTGGTAAAGCTGCAGTTCTCTACTGTCTTGTTCTTTGACTGTACGAATAAGGCTCCGCCGTTACCGCCGGCTCGGTTATTCTTGAAGGTACAGCCCTTTACGTTGCTCTGGATCCATACGGCTCCGCCCTGATCTGTAGCCGAGTTGCCTGTAAAGGTACAGCCTGTAACACTTCCCCATCCGCAGAAGGCTCCGCCTTTGCCGCCGTTAGCCTTGTTATCGCTGAAGGTTGAATTTGTTACGTTGTATACGTTGTAGAGGGCTCCGCCGCTCTTTTCCGCTGTATTGCCCTTGAAGGAGCATTTGTCAACTCCGCTTCCGTCTACGGCATAGCTGGCTTTGATTGCCGCGCCGTATTCGCCGTTGTTATTTTCGAAGCTTGTGTTCGCGATATAGTATTTGAGGTGCCATTTTGACTGAATCGCGCTGCCCTTGGCAGTATTTTTGATCGCGCTGTTTGTAAGCGTTAAGGTAGTCTGGTTATAGGTGTTGAAGTAGAGAGCTGAATCCCTGCAGCCAGTGATTGTCATTTTGTCAAGATTAACACCGACGGTGATGTTTTTATCTACATTGTCAAGGTGGATTGCTCTTGTAGCGTTCTTGACTGTGCCGTTTTTAAGAGTTACATCGGCTGTGTTATCTATATTAAAGAAGTTGAACGCCTTGGAGGAACAGTCGATTGTGTGGTTGTTCAGGTCGAGGGTGATTGTCTTGCCGTCCTTGGCAAGCAGACCGCCCTGATCGTTAAAGCCGTAGTCATTGCCGAGACCCGCTGTGTTCAAGCCCTTGGCTCCGTCTGCCTTTACATTCTTGATGAGTGTTACAACAGCCTTGTTGCCTGACTTGTAGGCTGTCGCCCACGCGTCGCCGAAGCGTGAGAATGTTTTTTCAACGTTGCCGAACTTAACCTTAGCCTCGCCGAGGTTTTTGATGTATTTGCAGGCTTTAACATAGAATTTTCTCATATTCTTTGTTGTGGTATCGAGCTGCTTAAGTCTCTTTTTTAGCTGCTTAATCGGAGGATTCTCCTCGTCCTTTTCGATAATACCGTTTGCTACCTCGTATTCGGCGATCTTATACTCCATATTAGCGATTGTAGCGACTGACGCGCAGTCGAGGATGCAGGCGTTGTTGATAGAGTTTACTTCTTTTCTGATGCTCTTGAGAGCTGTGGCTAAATCCTTGGATCTGTTAAAATCATGGCTTGAGTTTTCGTCGTCGATTTTAGCTACAACATAGTCGGCGTAGGAAATATATCCTGCCTTTTTGTCGGCTGTATAGCTCTTGCCGCTGATAAATTTTTCCATATTGTCGTAGTGCTTCTGGATGGATGAGAAATCAAGCTCTCTGGCTGACAGAGCCTTTTTATAAGCGTTGTACTGGCTCTTGGACAAAACACCCTTTGTCTCCTTCGAGGATACGCCGGATGCGTCGAGCACCTTGCTTATCTCGGAACAATCGGATACAATCGCGTCAGCCTGCTGTCTGAAGCCCTGGGTGTCGATGTTGGCGTTAATCTTTTTCAGCGACTTCATAGCCTCGTCGTGGTTTTCGGAAACCTTTTCGGAGAGCTTATCAACCGCGTCCAGAATCATCTCTGTATCGGGACTGGGCTCGTGCTTGTTTAAGCCGACCGCGTCGTAAATACTCTTGAATACTACAAGACCGCCCATAGCGAACACGCTGCCAACCCAGCTTTCGTCAGCAAGATGGTCAATTACACGATAAATCATCTCGTACATTACTTCACCGAGTGAATCTTTAACATCGAGGTCAAAATCAAGGCCTGTGTCGTCTTCCTTGTAGAAGGCCTCTTCTTCCTCTAACTCGTCTTCATCATCATCTTTTGAATTGTCCATACGAGCTAAAAGGGCTTTATAATTGCCCGGATACATCGGGAGCGCCGAAGCTGTCAGCGACATAGATGTCGCTACTGATAATGTTGTTATGATTGCCAGTAATAATGCGATAAACCTTGTTTTTGAGTGTTTCATTTCGAATACCTCGCTTTTGTTAATTTGTGGTTAATTAGTTGAGTAATTAACTTGTTGGATATAATATAACATAATCATATAAGGTTGTCAACAGGTTTTTGTAAATTTTTTTAAAAAATTTTAATCGGTGTTTTTTGGTAGGAGTATGAATAATAAATGTTGTTCTCCCCTAACAAATAAGGAAAGCGCGCCGAGGGCACGCTTTCCTATGATTCATATATTTTTACTGATTATGAGCTCAAGCCGCAACAGCCTTGCTCTTATTCGGTTTATTCGCCTTTGATTCCGCTATTCTCTTTCTGATCCAAATGTACAACTCAGCTCCGTAATATGATCCGAAAAGAACCGCGATACCGATCAGAAGATTTATCCAGAGGTTTGTAACTCGTACAAGCGCGGGGCTTAATAAGCCTATAAGAACCCACTGGGCTATGTAAATCTCCATAACGTTCTTGCTCATCTTGCCCAGACATTTTGCCAGACGCTGTTTGGTTGCCATCATAATAAGATTAGCGACTGCAAATTCGAGAGCTATTACTCCGTATCCGCAAATCGCGCACAGCGGGCTCATTGAATAATACTCGCCGTCGAGTGCCGAGTGAGCGCCTGTGATTACTGCGTCGCTCGTACCGAATACAGTCATCATAACTCGTGAGAATGCAAGCGCTGCAACTCCGGTGGTAATTGTGAAAATCATAACCGACTTACGGCTGGTAGCCTTTTTAAAGAGTATAGCCGCCCAGTAACCGATAATCGGGAATACAATCCAGGAAACAAACGGGAAGAAGGAATAATCGTTTTCTCTTATAAAGAGACCTAGGAAGGTATCGAACCAAGCGTTACCTGTAGAGAAGGACTCAAAGCTGAATACGGCGTTAACCGCAAAGCATACGCCTACGATAGCCGCGCTTACAACACCGGCAATCACCGGCTTATTCCTGAGTCCCTTCATCGCGGCAAAATATAGCATAGCGAAAGCCGCAAAGAAATAGATATCAACAGCTATGATTGACGGAGCAACTTCCCAAACCGAACCGAAGGTTGCGGGGTCAATAATTGAAGGAATGTATTGTTCAAAGAAATTGATTACAATTCCGAGTATAACAAGCTGTCGCAAACGGCTTATATAGGTTTTCGGCGTTGAACGACTGGAGAACGCCGCTCCCCATCCCATAGCCAACATAAACACACCGGCGCTGGGTATATTGCCCATAAACTCAATGAACCATATAAACGGAGCGTCTATAGGCGAAGAAGGCTGCAAATGTGTTGACGCGTCGAACACGTGGATAAATACCATAGCGATAATCGCGATCGCTTTAAGCAGGTCAATCTCCTGAATACGTTTCATTGTTGACGGATTGTAGACTTGATTTTTCACTTAGATCACCTCATTGAAATTATTGACGTTCTTGTGGTTAAATAGTAAGGTAATTAACCTGTTGTGTATAATGTAGCATATCCTTTCTTGGTTGTCAATAGGTTTTTGTAAATTATTTTGATAATTTCTGCTCAATTTTTATAAAAAGCTTCTCCAATAAAAAAACTAAGCTGCCGCATTGAGCGACAGCTTAATTTATGTCAGATTTATTATTACGATTTCACGCGGATTGTTGATTCTCGGAACCGCCACTGTATTGGAGCAGCCGGCGCTGACAACGAGGCGGTTGTCATAAACTCCGTTTGTATATTTAGGAAAAAAGCCCTGACCGGGAGAGTACAGCGCCTTTCCTTTGATATGAACCTGACCGCCGTGGGCGTGTCCGGACACAATAACGTTAATTTTCCTCTTTTTAAAGAATTTTTCGTAATACTCAGGATAGTGACAAATCAGGATTTTAAAACCCCTTTTTTTGACAAAGCTCCTGAACCATTTTCTGTCTATCGGATTTTCAAGTCCTCCGATTATAATTCTTTCTCCGTTTATCTCGACAGCCTCGTCGGCGTTTTCGAGCATTTTTATATTATACTCGTCAAAGAATTTGTAGTCCTCAGGCAAGAACAGCTGCTCGTGATTGCCGGGAGCCGCGTACACAGGAGCTATGTCGGACAGCTCACGGAACAACGCGAAGGAATTATCCTCGGTAAAGCTCGTGAGCATTTTTGTAAAAGCGGTAACGGTGTGGTTGATATAGTAAACCGTGCTCAGGAAAAACCGTCTTCTGAGCGGTATCTTTACTGTACTGTTCATATACTTTTTATTAGCATTGGGAGCGTATCGCTCGATTATATCACCGGCGACAAGTATCAGATCCGGATTGTTCGCGGCTATCAGATTGACAGCGTCTTCGGGGTCACGCTGGTGCAAATCGGATACCAAGGCTATTTTGAGGGGGTTATTCAGTTTTCCTGTATTAATGTTATATTCGGATGCTATAGTCCGCGCCATATAACACTGTCCTCTCGTTTTAGAATTTATTTTTCTTTCTTTGGTACGCGTAAACTATAACTATAACCGCAGCCACAAAAGCTATCGACGCGTATATGAACTCCGGAGCGATACCGCGCTTTGCGGCTGTATAGGGTTCATAGAACGTCTCGATTTCTTCGCCGTCATCCACCGAGCCGGAGCTTACTGTACCCGAAGACTTGGTTTTTCTTTGGGATGAAGCATACTTGTAGCCTGAGCCGAAGGTTCTTTTTCCCGAACGCTTCGTCACGAGAGATTCGGTATACGAGCCCTTCGGAGAGGTTATTGTGCATTTTATTCCGGAAGGCGGACTAAAGCTTTTGACATTTTCGTCGACAAAATCGGATGCGGAGATTTTGACCGAGCCTGACTCTTCGTTGAGCTTTTTAAACTTTACGCTGAACAGCAGCGGTGTGTTATCGAGCCGGAGTCCGTTCTCGCAAAGAAATACTATCCTTACGATTCCGTTATTGTCCGAGGCCTTTGCCTCACAGGATACCGCCTCGGTCTTTAGGCTTCGGAACTCATATTTACTCACATCGTATCTGAGCTTAAACGTACCTGCCGATAGCGCCTTTGAGCTTTTCACACCGACTTTTATATCAAACAGACGGTTGGCGTTAACGTTAATCCCGCGGGCTACTATACGATCTCCGGACGCGAACGAGCGTAAAGAAGTCGCCGCGATAATCACAGCCGCAGCAAGCATACATATTAGTATTGTCAGGATTCTTTTCATACCGTACCACTCACTATAATAACACAACTGCTCCGATTGTCAACTACCGCCGCCTTCTGGACACCAGAACAAGATCAGCGTTTGTGACGGAATTGTCACGGTTGATATCCGCCGCTTTTTTATATGCTCCCCTGAGATACACGTTTTTCAGCAAATGATCAAACACCGCATTCGTATCGTTTCCGTTGATATTGCCCTCGCCTGTAACATCGCCGAAAAGGACAAAGGTACAGTTCTTTTCCGTACTACCGCCGCTGAGCTTTACTTTCAGGCCTGTTCCGATTTTGCCCGACTTTTTGCCGTAAAATTCACATTTATAATCATC
>CADAEZ010000051.1 GCA_902787145.1 uncultured Ruminococcus sp. | reverse complement strand
TAGAGCGCCACCTTGCCAAGGTGGAGGTAGCGAGTTCGAGCCTCGTCATCCGCTCCATTTATTTTCTGTTATTATTGCGGCTTTTATGGCATACAATATAATACGGCGTCATAGCCAAGTGGTAAGGCACGGGTCTGCAAAACCCTGATTCCCCAGTTCAAATCTGGGTGACGCCTCCAACAGGGACTATCTTCGGATAGTCCTTTTTCTTTTCAATAACTCATCGTTCGTTTATGCGCAGCATAAAACTGAGCGGACAACACAAATTGTTGTTCTATATATATACAAAATGGGGTGCCGCTGATTGCGACACCCCATCGGTGTTTATATTATTCTATAGGCTCAAAATCAGCTACTCCGTGCTTGCACAGCGGACAGATAAAATCATCGGGGAGCTCGTCGCCCTCGTAGATGTATCCGCATACCTTGCATACGAAGCCTTTTTTGCCGTCAGCTTCGGGCTTTGGCTTGACGTTGTTCTGATAATATGTATAGGTCATTGTCTCCTTGTCGGAGAGGACTCTCGCCTCGGTAACGGAGCAGATGAACATTCCGTGTGTGTCGAGGTCGATATACTGCTCAACCTTGAGCGACATAAAGGCGTTGATGTACTTGGGCAGGAATACAAGTCCGTTATCCGAATACAGCGGCTCGCCCTCGGCGAATTTGTCGACGTTCTTGCCGCTTTGGAAGCCGAAGTGCTCGAACACCTTGAACGGAGCCTCGACCGACAGACAGTTTACGTTCATCTTGCCTGTCTGTTTGATTACGTAGTGAGAATAGTTCTGCTTGTTGATTGTAACGGCTACACGGTTCGGAGTGTTGGTGACCTGGGTAACTGTGTTCACGATAAGTCCGTTATCCTTTTTGCCGTCGTTGGAGGTTACTACATAGAGGCCGTAACCGATGTTGAACAGCGCGTTGAGGTCATTTTTGTTGGCGGTCTCGTCGTGCTGAGCCAGATAGTCCATACACAGCTCGTCAGAAAGCTTTTCGATTTGGTCGATATTCTCGTCGCTGAGAGCGGACTTGATTGTGATTGTATCGAGCATTGTGAGGTTCTTGCAGCCTTCGAGCATTTTCTTCATGGTTTTTGCCGCGAGAGGCGCCCACGAGCCGTTCTCGATAAAGGCTACTTCCCTGTTCTGGAAGTTGCGCTCGGTAAGATGGTTGATGAACTCCTTCATAAACGGGAAGATATCAGCGTTATATGTCGTAGTAGCGAGGACGATACGGCCATAACGGAAGGCATCCTCGACGCATTCGGCCATATCCTCTCTGGCGAGATCGTTGACCGCTACCTTTGGGCAACCCTTTGCCCTGAGCTTTTCGGCGAGGAGCTCAACTGCCTTTTTGGTATGACCGTAGACAGATGTATAGGCAATCATAATGCCGGGAGTCTCGACGCCGTAGGATGACCATGTGTTGTAAAGGTCAAGGTAATAACCGAGGTCCTCCGTAAGAATCGGACCGTGAAGCGGACAAATCGTCTGAATATCGAGAGTTGCGGCCTTTCTGAGCAGAGCCTGAACCTGAGCGCCGTACTTGCCGACGATGCCGATATAGTATCTTCTTGCCTCGCACGCCCAGTCCTCGTCAACATCCAGAGCTCCGAACTTGCCGAATCCGTCGGCCGAGAACAGAACCTTGTCGGCGCTGTCGTATGTAACGATAACCTCCGGCCAGTGCACCATAGGAGCGGCTACGAAGTTGAGCACGTGGGTGCCGAGCTCAAGGGTGTCGCCCTCTTTGACAACGATTCTTCTGTCCTCAAACTCAGTCTTGAAGAAATTCTGCATCATCGCGAAGGCTTTTTGGGATGACACAACCTGAGCTTTGGGGTATTTATCGAGGAAGTTGACGATGTTGGCGGAGTGATCGGGCTCCATATGCTGAACTACGAGATAGTCGGGAGTTCTGCCATCGAGAGCGTCCTCGATATTGGACAGCCACTCGTAGGTGAAGTTCTGATCCACCGTATCCATAACGGCGATCTTGTCGTCTTTAATCAGATAGGAATTATACGCCATACCGTTGGGCACAATATACTGACCCTCGAAAAGGTCAATTTTGTGATCGTTAACTCCTACATAAAAAATATCTTTTGTAACATTGTTCATAAAGGGTACCTCCTGTTTCTATATACTCTTATATTATAACATCTCTTCGCGACAGATACAATTATCTGAAAAGGATAATTTTTGCGCTAAACTTTGGTAATAATCACTAAAAACTATTACAAGAAAGCGCGCGCAGCGTGCTACTGAGCCGGCAATACAGTTTTTTTATATAGGAGCAAGTAAATATGAATGACCAATTTTAGGAATTATTCTTTGAATTATTATTCTGGTTTTGAGTATTTCCTATAGAGTAAAACACTCGGACGGCCGCGTTACCGCGACCGTCCGATTAAAACTATTCGTTTGTGCCGTTAATATATTGCAGACCCGGAGTGGGAGCCTTGCCCGACCTTGCGGTAACAAGCTCGTTGCAGGTTACGAGCTGGTATCCCCTCTTGATAAGCTTGGGGACGAGCGTTTCCACCGCCTGGGCGGTAGCGTCATAGATCTCGTGCATCAGGATGATATCGCCGTCCTGGACATTATCAATTACTGACTTTATAGTCTTGGAGGCGTTGCGGGTTCGCCAGTCCTCGGTATCGATCGACCAATAGTAGAGCGCCATACCCTCTTTTTTACATTCTTCCTTAATAACATCGGTGGTTATACCGCCGGGTGAACGGAAGGCTGTGGGGTATTTGCCGCAGATCTTATAAATCGCGTCGGAGGCCTTCTTGATGTCGGAGGCGGTGACTTCTTCTCCGTAGTGCTTATGGCTCCATGTATGATTGCCGAGCTCCATACCGAGCTGAGCCTTGCGCTTGATGTTATTGGGAAGTCGGGACGCGTTGTAGCCGACCATAAAGAAGGTGCCCTTGGCGTGATACTTTTCGAGAGTGTCGAGGATTTTGTCGGAAGCCTTGTTGAATCCGGGGCCGTCGTCAAAGGTGAGGGCGACCATCGGCTTGTTGGGGTCAATCTGGCTGGAGATAACAACGTTCTCGGCAATGAAGGTGGTGATTACATCGCTCCACGGGCTGTAGACCTTTTCCTCGTTATGCGCAACACAATAACGCAGGCGAAGGCTGTAGGAAGCGTTTTCCTCAAGATTCTTTATAGAGGCCTTGTTGGTTTTAACCGTCAGCTTTTGAGCCTGATTCTTGAATTCGGGGTCGATGCCCTTTTCGTACTGAATCTGGTAGTTTTTTGCGCCCTTTACGCTTTTCCACTCAACATTCAGGGTGTTGGTACCGACTGTCTCAACCTTGTCGATTACAGTGGCTTTGGGGCGTACAAAGGCTTTTATCAGCGAATCGGAGCTTTCTATCAGGTTTTTCTTATCCTTTTTGTCCTTTATATATCCTGTTACCTTAAATTCATATTCGGTTGAGGGATTCAGCTTTTCGACCTTGAAGCTCTGAGTCTTTTTGGTTTTTATCTTGGTAAGCTTTTTGAACTCGTCCTTGTCGGATAGGCGCTGATATACATTATATCCGTCGGACTCGGCGCCGCCCTTCCACTTAAGCGTCAGCGAATTGTCGGTAATCTTAACCGCTTTGAGCTCGCTTACGGGATCGGCCTTCGGCCCCATTGACGTAAACGCGATAAACAATCCCAAGGCTATAAGAAGAATAACAACCAGGAACACAAGGAAGGTCTTGCCGCTCGGAGCTCGGCGGCGGCGCCTTGTGTTGTAATAGGATTTGTTATAGTTGTTAAACATATTGTAGGTTTTTACCTTGGTTTTTCGATAATTTGATTTATACATATAATTCCTCTTAAGAAAATTGATTATTCGACAAAATCTGTACTTTACATTATAGAACAACAGTTACAAAAATGCAATAGATTAAGAGAATATTTTTATTAACAGAATAAAGAAAAAGGAGAAGAAAAACCGGCTCAAACAAAATTGAGCCGGTTGTCTTTTAAAATATTCAGATTATTTCTGAGCTTTTTTTCCAAGTGTTAATTTGAGAGCGACAATTACCGCAACCATAAGCACTACCGCGATAGCGAGCGAGATAATCGCGTTCTGTACGAAGCCGGCAATCACGAATGATACAAACGATACTCCGGCAACCGTAAGAGCGTACGGCAGCTGTGTGGATACGTGGTTGATGTGGTTACACTGGGCGCCCGCGGACGACATAATAGTCGTATCGGAAATCGGTGAGCAGTGGTCGCCGCATACCGCGCCGGCGAGACAAGCTGAGATACCGATAATCATAAGCGGTGAGCCTGTGTTTCCGGCAAAGAGATATGTAACAATCGGGATAAGAATACCGAAGGTTCCCCAGGATGTACCTGTAGCGAACGAGAGTACGCAGGCTACGAGGAAGATGATAGCGGGCAGGAAGTTAGCCAGTCCGGCAGCCGCGCCGTTCATAATATCGGCTACAAAATACTTTGCGCCCATAAGAGATGTCATATTCTTGAGGGCTGTAGCGAATGTGAGGATAAGAATTGGCGGAACCATAGCGAAGAAGCCCTTGGGGATGGATTCCATAGCTTCCTTGAAGTTGATAACCTTTCTGGCGTTGAGATAAGCGATTGTAAATACAAGCGCGATAAGTCCGCCCCAAGGCAGTCCGACGGTGGCGTCTGTATCGGCAAAGGCTGTGATAAAGTCGGAGCCGGAGAGGATTCCGCCGTTGTATACAAGGGCGAATACGCATACGCCGATAAGTACAAGAATCGGTAAAAGAAGGTCGATAACCCTGCCTTTTTCGTTGGGCTTTTCATCTTCGCCGGATACACGATCGCCTGTTGTATAGATGTCATCCTTGTACATAGCGTTGTACTCGTGCATAGCCATTGAGCCATAGTCGAAGCCGAGCACACAGATCGCGATGATGAATACGAATGTAAGCAATGAGTAGAAGTTGTACGGGATAGCCATCATAAAGAGCTTTAGTCCCTGTCCGTCCTCAGCGTATGAGGATACGGCAGCAGCCCAGGATGAAATCGGAGCTATCATACATACGGGAGCGGCTGTAGCGTCAATAAGGTAAGCGAGCTTTGAGCGCGAAACCTTGTGACCGTCGGTTACGGGACGCATTACGGAGCCGACTGTGAGACAGTTGAAGTAGTCGTCGATAAAGATAAGCACACCCAATACAAATGTGGCCAGCATTGCGCCTGTGCGTGATTTGATGTGGGTCGCCGCCCATTTGCCGAATGCGGCCGAGCCGCCCGACTTGTTGACCAGGGCAACTATTACGCCGAGCTCAACGAGGAAGATGAATATACCCGCGTTGTCGGTAACGGCTGTGATAAGTCCTTCGCCGGTAATAGCGTCCATAGTAGCGAGGAAGTCGAAGTTTGTGTACATAAGTCCGCCGACTACAATACCGACAAACAGCGAAGAATACACCTCTTTTGTGATGAGAGCAAGTCCGATAGCGATAATCGGCGGAAGCAGAGCCCAAGCCGAGCCTCTTACGTTTCCGCTGCCGTCACAGGTGGAGCAAACCGCGTTCGAAATCGAGCCCTCGCCGTGGCACTCGGCACATTCTACAGTGCCCTCACCCTTACAGGCCGTACACTCTTTGTCGTCGATCTTGCCCGATCCGTGGCAGAGCGTACAGTGAGTTGTACCTTCGGCATCGCAGGAAGGACAGTCCGCCGACTCAACGATACCGCTGCCGTGGCAGTCCATACATTTTACTTCGCCCAGTGAGCCGCCTGAAATGCCAACATAGACCAGAAGTCCGATGATGACTACAGAAGCGACTGCAAGGACGACTTTCTTTGTTTTTGTCATTTTTTTACCTCCAAAATCCTTTAGAATTTATTCCAAGGATAAATTTTTATTTTTACGCTCAGGTATACTCACCTGAGCAATGATTACAGCGGCGAATACCATACAGCAACCGAGAAACTCCTTTAACGAGAGCTGTTCGCCCAGTATTATCCAACCCGACAGTACGGCGAATACCGACTCCAGGCTCATAATCAGCGTAGCAATTGTGGGAGCGGTATACTTCTGACCTATTATCTGCATTGTATACGCGACTCCGCATGACATTACACCGGCGTAGAGTATCGTAAAATTCGCGTCGATAATACGGTCGATCCTCGGCGTCTCAAACAGAAACATACACACCATCATTACCAGCCCGGCGGTAAAGAACTGTATGCACGCCATAACCATTCCATCCGCTCCCCTTTCGAGAAAACGGTCAATCACGATGATATGGCAAGCGAAAAATCCGGCGCAAATCAGAGTGAGAAGATCCCCGAAATTGACGGAAAAATCCTCTTTTATACACAAAAGATAGAACCCGATAACCGCCATAATTACGCAGAGCCAGATTTTTTTGCCTTGTCTGCGTCCGAGAATCAGCTCTAACACAGGAACGCAAATAACGTACAGAGCCGTTATAAATCCGGATTTGCCGGCAGTTGTATATACAATACCCACCTGCTGAAACGAGCTTGCTATACAAAGCGCGAGTCCGCAGCATACACCTCCGATGAGAGTTATTTTTACGTTGACCTTTTGATAATCGCCGGTTTTTTTGGCGAATGTCTTAAAAACAAAAATCACCGGAACAAGCACCAATCCGCCTATAAGCGTGCGGATCGAGTTATAAGTAAAGGGCTCGATAAGTTTCATTCCCTCGCTCTGAGCCACAAACGAAGTACCCCAGATTATCGCGGTAATGAAGAGGATAATACTGCCCTTAAGATTATTAAGCATAATTACTCCAAATTACCAAAATAAATTACCATTAAAAATACCAAGATATTTTATCATATTAGAGAATGAAAGACAACTTTTTCCGACTCAAAGCGCAAAATTTCTACAGATTGCCCAAATAAGCAGGCTCTCAATTGTACATAATGACAAAAAGCACTCGCATCAAAGTGCGGGTGCTTTTTCAGCCATTGCTCGTGCACGCGCAACGTGCTACTGAGCAGGCAATATAATTTCTTTTTTGTTTGGTAGGAGTCAGTCTTTTATCTCTGTTTGACTATTACATATAATATAATAATTACTATACACTTTGTTGTACTATCCTATCAAACGAAAAAAGAGGTCTGTCGCAATCCGCGGCAGACCCCTGTAACATCAGTTTATGGAACAAAGATATTTCCGGCCTCGTCCTCTTTGTTATCGCTTATCACAAGCGCGTCCTCTGTATTATAATCGACATACTCGATTTCCGGGCTTTTATACTCTTTCATCAGTTACCTTCATTATTGATTATCGTAGCCCAGTCGACGGCACAGTTGTTGAAAACTCCTCCCTCTCCGTTTATATACGGAGCGTAGTATACGTTGCCGTTCGCGTCCTTGAGATAGAACATAGCCGCTACGCCGCAATCGCCGATATTCTTGACGGCGAAGGTTATGTACTTATACTTTTTGTCAGCGCTGTACTGTCCGTATTCTCCGCTGACATTGTTGCTGGATTCTTTACAGCTGAAAACATTCCTTTTGTTGGCTGTCTCAAGTGTAAGAGCGCTGATGTTGGCTCTGGCTCTGTCCATATCGCCCGAGCTAAGCGCGATAAAGCCGTAATCCTCGCAGTCCTTAAGCACTTCGTTGTTGAGGACGGCAATGAACCTGATTGTACGCGTACTGTTGTTTTTCTTCTGGACGCCGAGCATCTGGATGTTTTTAAAGGTATTGCTTATACCGAAATTAGTTGAGTCATCAGCTTCACGGGTAAACTCGTCGGTCAGCAAAATCTCCTCACCCGACTGTGTAACGTAGTCGGTATCGCACCTGATACAATCGCCGACATACTCATCTGTCGTAGATGAATTCGGATCGGGCGCGATTTTGGCATAAACCTTTCCGTTTAAAATATACATTCCGTAGATATCGTTCTCGAAGGTGTTTTCGTAGAAGGTTGTTTCTTCTCCGGTAAGGGTATTATACGCGTATATTTCCGAAGGAGAATTATAATAGACATAATCCTTGCAGCAATCTACACTTGTAAAGATACTGTTCCAGTAAGAACCGGCACCGTAAGACTTAGCTTCCCATTTATAATCGAGCGATTTGAACTCTGTGCTGCTGTCGGTATCCGGATCATATTTGTATATCTTTTTATCGCTATTATCGCAGAGGTAAAAATCACCGCCGGCATAGCCGATTCTTGAACAACAGGATCTGAACCTGTAGGAGGCAAATCTGTGGTCTGTGCTCTCGAATTGAGAGGTGTAATCGTAATGGTCGTACTCGCGAATAATTTCTCCGTTTTCTTCTTGGGGAGGGAACTCGTCGTCGGCAAGCATAAAGTACGTGT
Organism: uncultured Ruminococcus sp.; assembly: GCA_902787145.1. Classification (GTDB taxonomy): domain Bacteria; phylum Bacillota; class Clostridia; order Oscillospirales; family Acutalibacteraceae; genus Ruminococcoides. Next base: position 2,962 of record CADAEZ010000051.1, on the reverse strand, counting down.
GATTCACGCGGCCTATCTGGTCGGGAGTCGGGTCGTCCCAGGTGACGTCGACGTGATACCACTTGCCGTCTATCTGCACCTTGTTCCACTGGTGATTCATTGTTTCGGAGGACATAACCTGCTCGGTGTTAACACCCAGCTTGGAGAGCAGATAAGCATAGGCACCGGCATAGCAATAGCATACGCCCTGACCCCTTACCATAAGGTCATAGACATCGGTATCAAAAATATACTCGCTGTTAAGAATCAGCTCATCGTGAACCACGAGCGCCTTTTCAAGGTCGGACATATCGGCTCTTACCTTTTTGAGGTACCACTGAGCTCTCTGCTCGAACTCGGCGCGCTTTTGCTGAGCAGTCTGGGCGTCATACTTATAGACAGGGATCCATTGGGTAAGCTTACCGCCGGAACTGTAGTACTGAAAAGTATTCGAAAGATAGAACAAGTCCGGTCTGGTATAGTAGATAGTTGTGTACAAAGTCAGGTATTCGCTCTTGCTGATATTATATTTAGAAATATCGATACTTTCCTGATAGGATTCAATTCCCTCGATAATATCGTCAATCGCCTCTCGGTTATTCTCCAGAAAATCATCGTTGAAATGAATAACTCCGGCCTCACGGGTATCGGCAAAGGCCGAGGTCGCCGTTACGGACAACGCGGATGTCACCATAACAACAGCTAAGATAACTGATAATAGTTTTTTCATACTATCGCCCCTATTACAATTTATATGTATAAATTTTATCATTTTATAAAAAACGGTTCAATTGATGAATATATATAAAATAAGACGTATCCTTTGTATGACTTACACAAAGGATACGTCAAAATAGATAAAAATAACAAAGTAAAATTAGTGAAATAAACAAAGTGAATGTTGTTCGCTAAGCAATGTATACAGAAAAACGTAAAAGGAAAGTATAAGGAGCAGTAAGCACCGCAAAAGCCAGCGCGCTGATTACAGCCTGTTTTTTAGTCATATCAATCCTGCGGAACACAACAAAATAATCCAGCAGGAATATCGCTAAAGATGCAATCAGTATACCAAGAAATATAAGAACAAGAGAATTAGCTTTTTCATAGGACGCACCATAAGACATTGTGATTTCAATTAAGATATAATAGAATATACCTATAAAATCAGCCAGAAACCCAAGTCCCCATAAGACAAAAATCTTTCGAACATACAATTTTGAGTCGAATTTTTTAAAAACTATCAACATTATCACCGCGAAGACAGCGGAGTCAATCACAAAATTGCCAACAAGGGAGAGCACCAGAAACGCAGGTGTAAACCCAATCAAAAGAAACGGCGGCAATATAAAGTTGAAGAGCTTATAATCCTTTTTCATTTGCCGAACACCCTTTCCGTTGTTTTTCCGTCCTTGCTGATTCTGAACAGCGTATCATCTTCATTTTCTTTATAATAAATCCATTTGTCGCCGAAGACATATATATCATCTACAGGCTGTGAGCTTATATGCTTTGTTTTTAAGGTATCGGCGGAAACATAATCTATTCCCCTATCACTGCCCAGATAGAAACCGTTATCAGCGCAATAGCAGGCGTTAGCCCAAAAATCTTTATCTGAATACACAAGCTTGAAATCATCAGTCACACAATATAGATTATATAAATCGCCAACTACTTCGAGAAATACCTTTCCTTCTGTCGTAAAAGCCTTGTATCTGTTGTTATTATCCGACAGATTCTTATTCAGCTTTTTGTCGAGCATATACTTTCGCGACTTAAAATCGTACTCCTTAATATGCTTATCCCCGCTTATGTATACAAGCTTACCGCCGCTGATGCTGTAGAATCTGTCACCATAATCTTTATCCAAGAGTATATCATCAGCCTTATCAAACACAGGCTTTATACTCTTTCCGTCCTTTGATGCGTAAATCTTATTGCCGGCGAAGGCATATAGAGTATCAACGGCAAAAATGATATCGTCATAATAATCTATATCATCCGATTTAAGCTGAGAAAAAAGCTCCACTGAACAGGAATCCGGATTCACTCTATTAATAATACCTTCGGACACAGGAAAGGTATCCATATTATCATCACGATAAACATAATCCGCGAAAACAGTATTACCTTGGAAGCAGTACATACCATTTCGGTAGGAATCATATTTATTACTGTTGTTTACAATACGACTTGCATTTTCGGATATTTCAAACAAACCATTCTTTGTAAGATTATCATTACAATCGAAGTAATAATACAGCTTTCCGTCTAAGCAGGCAAGTTCTCCCTCGTGAGTATTATAAACCTCAGAGCTCACAACAGGACTCTCCCCCGAAGCAATACTGCCGTGCGGAATAACGCTGTCACCTATGATAAAAACGGAAGCGTAATAAACAAACAAAATTGCTATACACAATGTACAAATCAGAATAATACGCGTTACGTTCTTCATAACCTCACCTTCTTTGTGTTTATTATATCTCTGTGAACAAAACAAGTCAATATGTTTTTATTGCAACTTGACAAAGGGCGAAACATAATATAAAATAATAAAGTCGAATAAGCGCCAATAGCTCAGCAGGATAGAGCGTTCGCCTCCTAAGCGAAAGGTCGGGGGTTCGAATCCCTTTTGGCGCGCCATAGTTACAGGGTACCCCGTTTGGGGTACCCTGTAACTATTACAAGCAAAGCGCGCCAAAAGGGATTCGAAGCCGACCGTTAAAAAAATGTCCCGGTGGGACATTTTTAGGGAGGAGCGAAGATGAACTTTTAACTATGCACACGCCGCAGTTGGCGATATGATTTTCTACATAACAACGATACTCCAAAGGGGTACCCTGTAACTATTTCAAGCAAAGCAAGCCAAAAGGGATTCGAAGCCGACCGTAAAAAAATGTCCCGGTGGGACATTTTTAGGGAGGAGCGAAGATGAACTTTTAACTCCGCGCACGCCGCATTTGGCGATATGATTTTCTACATAACA
>CADAEZ010000050.1 GCA_902787145.1 uncultured Ruminococcus sp. | reverse complement strand
TGTCTATCACAAGATAATTTGGCGAAGGATCGACGGTCGAAACTACAATAACGAGCATATCAATATTAGCCAGAGGCGGTCGTCTAAGCTCGTTTTTGCGCTTATGTATCTCGTCAATCGAACAATAACCCTCATCGGGAACGGATATGGTGACCTTGTCCCCTACTTTGGGAGAATTATTCTTTTTTCGAAATATACCGCGCGCTTTGCACTCATATATTCTTTCGGCGGCTTCTACATAATAGAAGCCGCCTGTACTTTTGATGATAATTCCGTTTAAGCTTGTCAATTACTCGCCCTCCTCGACAACGGTATTGGTCGGAGCCTCGGTTTCCGCTTCTGTCTGAGTCGGTTTTTCGGTTTCGGTCGGTTTTTCGGTCTCAGGCTTGGTTGTCGGAGGTTCGGTCGGAATAAAGTCGTAGGATGAAACATCCGAGGTGCCGGCGGAGTAATTGATCACATACTTACGATATGTCTGACCGTTGAGCATTACGATTACAGTCGACGTGCCGCTGCCGGTAAAGGACATAGCGTAGCTTGTGTTATAAGCCGGGTTGATTGTCTTGGAATAATTATAATCCACCTTGCCGTCTACGGATACAGTCATCTTTATGTCATAGTCGATATTCGACGGCATATCCACGGCGATGTTGACGGTAGTCTGGCTGCCCTTGCCGGAGCTTACTACAAGGTTTACTACGGTGCCTTCCTCCACCTTGCTGTACTGGAGAGGAGACTGCTGAATAACGGTTCCCTCCGGCTCAAGGCTCTCGTCATCATAGGTGTACTTGCACTCAAGCTTTTTCTTTGTCAGCTTTTTCTGCGCGTCGTAGAGAGTTGTATCCGTTACCTTTGGAACAGAAATCTTTTCGACATACTCATCCTTGGCCACAATAACAAATACGGTGGAACCTACAGAAGCCTTTACGCCGGCAGGCGGGAACGTATCGCATACATAGCCCTTTGGAGTGAGCTTGTCATATACCTCAACGATCTGCGGAGAGAGATTTTTGTTCTCCAGAGCCTTGACCGCGTCTTTTTTGGAGGTGTTCTTAAGATAAGGTATCGACATTTCGGTATCGGTACCGTTGACAGTCAGCTCGATTACAGAGCCGGACTTGACGAGCTTTGAGCCCGGTTCGGGATCCTGGTCGAGGATCTCGCCGATTTCCTTATTCTTAATATACTTACTTTTCAACTCAAATCGGAAGTTGTTGGGGTTATTCTCCTTAGCCTCTACGATATTCATTCCGACAAGGTTTGGAACCTCGACGTCGGTTGACTGAGCAGAGGTACATCCCCTGAACAACGCTATACTCATTACAATTAAAATAACGATAATGGCCGATATTATAACGCTTTTAACAGCGTAATAAGCGTTGCCGTGCTCCTTCTTGCTTATGAGATCCTCGGCGTCATCTTCCTCGATGATATCGTCGGGATCATCCTCCTCGACCTGAATCTTTTGAGCCTTTTTGAGGCTGTTTACGTGACGTGTCGGCTCGGAGTCAACAAAGTATTTATAGTCAAAATGAACATTGGGATTAAGCCTGAAACGCTCCAGATCGCCGAGCATATCGAGGGCGTTCTGGTATCTGTCCTCAGGATTCTTCTGCATCGCGTGCATTGTGATCTGTTCAAGTCCGAGAGGAATTCCGGGGTTGATATCGCGCGGCATTTCGGGAGTTGACTGTAGCTGCATCAAAGCTACAGATACGGCGCTGTCCGCGTCAAACGGAAGCTTGCCGGTGATCATCTCGTAGAGCATTACGCCGACGGAGTAGATGTCGGACTTGCCGTCGGTTTTACTTCCTCTAGCCTGTTCGGGGGCTATATAATGCACGGAACCGATAGCCTGTTCGGTCATAGTCTTGGTCTTTGTGTCGACCAGACGCGCGATTCCGAAGTCTGTTACCTTGATTGTGCCGTCCTGGAGCAGCATTATGTTGTGAGGCTTGATGTCGCGGTGGACAACGCCCTTGTTGTGAGCGTGCTGCAGGGCTTTAAGAATCTGGGTAGTGAGGTGCAGAGCCTCGCGCCAGTCGAGGACTCCCTGCTGACCGATGTATTCCTTCAGAGTAATTCCGTCGATATACTCCATTACGATGTACTGGATCATATCGCCGAAGCTTACGTCATATACCTTTACAATATTGGGGTGAGACAGCATTGCGATAGCCTTGCTCTCATTTTTAAAGCGGCGGATAAACTCCTCGTTGTTCAAAAACTCATCCTTGAGGATTTTGACCGCGACTTCTCTGTCATCAATGGTATCGGTGCAGCGATACACATACGCCATACCGCCTACGCCGATAAGCTCGTGAATTTCGTAGCGTCCGTCGAGCTTTTTACCGCTGTATTTATCCATCAAAACCCTCCTTAATAAATAACCGTTACGGTTATGTTATCGGCGCCGCCGCCTTCTTTAGCCTTTTCCACAAGGGTATCGGTAAGACCCTGTCCGCGGTTTTCGTGGCAGATTTTTACCATATCGCCGGTTGTGACGCAGTTGGAAAGTCCGTCGGTGCATATGAGGAGAACGTCTCCGTAGATAAAGTTGGTTTCTATATAGTCGAGATGAACATTCGGCTTTATACCCAGAGCGCGGGTGATAAAGTTTTTGTTCGGGTGATTCTGAGCCTGCTCGGAGGTTATCTCTCCCCTTCTGACCATCTCCTGAACAACCGAGTGGTCTTCGGTGAGCTGTTTTATCTTGCCGCCGCGAATAGCGTAGGTGCGGCTGTCGCCGATGTGGACAACGTGAACCGTCGTATCCTTGACGAGTACAAACTCGCATGTGGTGCCCATACCGGTGAGGTCTACGTCGTTTTGAGCCATATCGAAAATAGCCTTGTTAGCCTGGGAGACAATCTCTGTCATAAGAGTAGAAAGCTCGCCCTTGGACAGCTCGTCGGAATACATCTTCTCGATCTCCGAGCTTATGTACTCGACCGCCGACGCGCTGGCGATATTGCCGCCGTTGGCGCCGCCCATTCCGTCACAAACTACTGCCCACGCGCAGCTTGGGGAAATAACTCCGAAACGGCAATCATCCTGATTTTGACTTCGGACTAAGCCAATGTCACTTTTGCTGAATATTTCCAAGTTATTAACCTCCTGTTTTCTCTGTATAGTTTCTCTTTAGCTGACCGCATGAAGCGTCGATATCGCTGCCGAGAGTACGGCGCACGGTCGCTGTGATAGAGTTTTTGTTCAGTATATTTATAAAGTCCCGCTGACGGTCGAGGCGGCTTTTTTTATAGCCGGTGCCCTTGACCGAATTCACAGGAATAAGATTCACATGGCAGTTAAGACCCTTTAAAAGCTTCGAAAGCTTTTCGGCACATTCGTCAGTATCGTTTACTCCGTCAATCATAGCGTACTCAAAGCTGATTCGCCGGCCTGTAGTATCGAAATAGTCACGGCAGGCAGTGATAAGCTGTTCTATCGGATAAACATTGTTTATCGGCATTGTCTTGCTTCTGGTCTCGTTATCGGGAGCATGGAGCGATACGGATAAGGTCAGGGCAAAATTATACTTTGCGAGCTCATAGATTTTCGGCACAACTCCGCAGGTCGAGAGGGTGATGTGCCTCATACCGATATTCAGTCCGTCCTCGCTTGATACAAGCTTCAAAAACCTTATTACATTGTCAAAATTGTCGAGCGGCTCGCCCATTCCCATAAGCACTATATTACTTATACGGACGTTAAGGTCTTTTTGCGCGCTCTCGATCTGAGCCAGAATCTCAGACGAATTAAGGCTCCTTGAGAATCCGGATTTGCCCGTCGCGCAGAAGGTACATCCCATTTTGCAGCCGACCTGAGTCGACACACAGATAGAGTATCCGTGCCTGTAGCTCATCACTACCGTCTCGACAAATTCTCCGTCAAAAAGGCGGAAAAGATACTTAACAGTTTTATCATACCGTGATACAAGCTTTTTTTCAATATTTGCAACAGAAATGTAACAACTTGAATTGAGAAAATCTATCAGGTTTTTCGGTATATTCCTCATCTGTTCAAATTCACAAACGCCCTTGTTGAGCCAGCCGTAAATTTGTTTTGCCCTGAACTTAGGAAAACCGCTGTCAACAATGAAGCTTTCGAGTTCGGGATAGTAGAGGGATTTTATATCTGTTTTCATAGCTTATGTCCTGACTCTTTTAAACGCCGATATAAAGAATCCGTCGGTAAGTCCTCCGCACGGAAAGAGAGTCAGCGTGTTGTCTTTTTCGTCAATTTTATGTTCAATACCGAGGTCGAGCTTAATGGGCTCGAAGTCGGGATGTTCGTCGAGAAATTTTTCGGCGATTTCGTTATTCTCACGCGGATTCAGGGTGCAAGTGGAATACACAAGGGTGCCGCCGGTGAGCACGTATTTTGAGCTGACACATAGGATTTTGTATTGCAGAGAGCTCAGGTCTGTGTTCAGCAAATCATCTTTGTAGCGAATTTCGGGCTTGCGGGCGATTATCCCCAGTCCGGAGCACGGTACGTCGCAAAGAACCTTTTCCGCCATTGTAATTTCAGCGCTTTCGTCGGACGCGTCCCTTATGGCAGTGAGGATGGATTTTATTCCCAGCCGCCGGGCAGAATCCCTGATAAGCTTTAGCTTATGTTCGAAAATGTCACAGGCGTAGATTTTGCCTCTGTCCCTCATATACTGAGCGGCGGTGAGCGACTTTCCGCCCGGAGCCGAGCATACGTCGAGCATAACCTCGCCGGGCTTCGGACTCAGAGCCTTTACGCACAGCTGGGAGCTCAAATCCTGGACATACAGCTCGCCGTTCTTATAGGCGGCGAGGCTTTCTATCGAGCCGGTGTTTTTCAGCACTACGGCGTTTTCGTCAACAGGAGAAACCTCCGCCTGTACGCCGAATCGTCCGAGCTCTTGTATGAGCTTTTCGGAAGTAGTTTTCAGCGTGTTTACCCTGGCGGTGAGCTGAGGACGTCCGCTGAGCGAGGAGAGTATTTCCACGGAAAGCTTTTCGCCGTAGGAGCTGAGCCACAGACTGACGATTTCCTCGGGGCAGGAATATTTTACGCTGAGGTATTTCACCTTGTCACTTTCGTCGGGCAGGATATACTTGTTTTCGGCACGTGTTACCGACCGCAGAATTCCGTTTATAAAGCCGGATGAACGGAAAAGCTTGTTCTTTTTAGCCAGCTTCACGCTTTCGTTAACCGCGGCGCTGTCGGGCACCCTGTCCATAAAGATTATCTGTAGAATCCCCATCCGGAGAATGATTTTGGTTTTTAAGTCTATTTTCTTTAAAGGAATTTTAGAGTACTGCCCGATGATATAATCGAGAGTTATTCTTCGCTCGATTACGCCGTAAACCAGAGCCGACAGGAATGACGCGTCTATCGGCTGGAGTTTATTTTCTTTTATAGAATTATTAAGAGCTAAAGCCGAATACGCGCCGTTCTTCTCGACATCGAAAAGGATTCTAAGCGCTATGTTTCGAGTATTCATCTGTTTCTGTTCTGAGCTATCAGTATAAGACGAAGCAGCTGGGCAACCGATACGGCAGCCGAGGCGACATAGGTCATAGCGGCGGCCTGTAAGGTCTTTTTAGCTCCCGGATACTCGGAGTCGGAGAGCATTCCTGTTTCTTTAATGCACTTGAGCGCTCTTGACGAAGCGTTAAACTCAACCGGCAGGGTAGCTAAGGTAAAGAGTACCGATGCCGAGAAAAGAATGATTCCGACATATAGCAACGGCTGAAACATACTTGTCGCGAGACCGAGGATAATAAGAATCCAGCTTAGCTTGCTGCCGATGTTAGCGACGGGGAGAATAGCGCTTCGGATTTTGTTGGGCAGATAACCCTCGGCATGCTGAACCGCGTGACCGGCCTCGTGACAGGCAACTCCGACCGCGGCGATCGAGGGATTGTCATATACTGTATCGGACAGGCGGATCACGTTGGTACGCGGGTCAAAATGATCGGTGTATTGTCCGCTGACGCGCTCAATACGCACGCCTGTTACTCCGCGGCTCATAAGAACCCTTTCGGCAGCCTGAGCGCCGGTAAGGTTACGTGAATTGCGGATACTGCCGTACTTGTTGAAGGTTGACTTCATCACACCCTGTACAATCAGAGTCAGGATGATTAGCGGAAGCATAAAAACCAGATAGCTCCAGTTGTAGTAATATAGATAACTAAAATATCCCATTGTTTTCTCCTTTATCCGAGTTTGTATCCGATTTCGAGCGGATGTCCGAGCATAAAAGCGTCGGACTTCATACGTTTTTTGCCGCTGAGCTGGAGCTCGTCGATCACCAGCGAGCCTGAGCCGCAGGCAACTGTCAGAGGTTTCAGAGAAATAATCTCTCCGGGTTCTCCGCATTTGTCACACAAAAAGGCAGAATGGATTTTCAGATCCTTATCGCCGAGCTTTGTTACGGCAACAGGCCAGGTTTGCAGACCTCTTACCTGATTGTGAATCTCGGAGTTGTCCTTTTGCCAGTCAATCGGACACATTTCTTTTGTGATTTTTTTAGTATAAGTAGCCTTGGCGTCGTCCTGGGCGATTGGTTTAATCGTTCCGTTTTCGAGACCGCCGAGAGTTTTCAGCAGCAAATCGGCGCCCATATCGGCAAGCCTGTCGAAAAGCTGAGCCGAAGTCTCGTTTTCGCCGATTTCGGTTTTTGAAACCATTAGGATATCGCCTGTGTCGAGCCCTTCGCCCATATACATCGTGGTAACTCCGGTAATCCTATCGCCGTTTAGCACCGCCGACTGAATCGGAGACGCTCCGCGGTACGCCGGCAAGATTGAGCCGTGTACGTTTACACAGCCGAGCCGGGGAATATCGAGAACTTTTTTGGGCAGGATCTTGCCGTAGGCTACTACAACTATGATATCGGGGTCAAAGGATTTTAATTCTTCTATAGAATTTTCATCCTTAAACGACTCCGGCTGTTTTACCGTAAGACCGTTTTCAAGCGCGCATACCTTTACGTCGGGCGGAGTAAGAATCTGTTTTCTTCCGACGGGCTTATCGGGCTGAGTATAGACCGCTTTTATATTATGTCCGCTTTCGCAGAGCTTTTTCAGGGTAGGAACGGCAAAATCGGGAGTTCCCATAAAAACTATATTCATTCTTCTTCCACTCCTTCGGGAAGTTCCACGTAGCACTGGTCGCCGAGGTCCAGCTCGCCTTCGTTATACAACTCAATTTCCTCGGGCATAAGCATACGCTCGCATACAGTGTTGTAGAGGATGCCGTTTAGGTGGTCGATTTCGTGACAGAACGCCTGGGCAAGCAGCTTGTCGCCTGTTACCTCATAGAACTCGCCGCTGCGGTTCTGAGCTCTTACGGTTACGCGGTAAGGGCGCGAGGTTATTCCCCATTTTCCGGGTAAGCTGAGACATCCCTCAAGAACGACTTGTTTGCCTTCGGCCTTTATGATTTCGGGGTTTACAAGCTCGTAGGCTTCCTGATCCGGGTCAACCCGGACTACAACTACTCTGCGCAGGAATCCAACCTGCGGAGCCGCGAGTCCGACGCCGCCGGATTCGTTGAGGGTATCGATCATATCGTCAATCAACTGAGCCAGTCTGTCGTCAAACTTGGTTACTTCTCTGCATTTTTTTGTAAGGACGTCGTCGCCCTCTTTTACAATTTCTCGTAATGCCATTTTAGTATTTCAGCCTTTCAGCCCACGAATATATTTTTCCGCTAACCTTATGTGGGCGTATAAGGCGCGGCGGCGATTCACTTAAAAATACGCGGCGTGCTGTGAGCGCATTGTCTTTGCCAGCGTTTGACAGGCATAGAATCCGTAATTGCTCAAAATCACACAGGAATACTCGGAGCTGTCGAATGAAATTAGAAGCATCGAATTATACGGTGACAGCAGTCCGCTGTGGAATACGGTTTTTTGACCTTTAATCAAAAACAGTCCGAAACCATAGCCAATATGTCCGCCGTCCTGAATCATAAGCCTCAGCGAGTTTTTGGATATGATCTTGCCCTTACGCAGGCCGTCAGCCCACTTGGTCAAGTCAACGGCGTTGGAATATATATTTCCGCAGGCAAATACCGCTCCCTTGATTTTGAACACGTCGAGCGCGCCCTTCTTATAGTTATATGGCTGAGCCACATTGTCGGCGTTATCGTCCAGATCCTCGATAAAGCCTGAGTACTTCATTCCCAGTTTATCAAAAATCTCAGTCTTGATAAAATTCTCGTATGTAGTACCGCTGACCTGCTCGATTATTTCGCCGAGGAGCAGATACCCGCTGTTGGAATACTTATAGCTTTTACCCTGCTCAAACAGAATAGGGTCTTCCATAAACGCCTTTTTGATTATCTCACGATTCTGCTTGGAGGTATTTTTGAGCGCCTGCTTATAGTCGGGAAATACCCGGGCGACATTAGCATAGAAATTCATATAATCGGGGATTCCGCCCTGCATTCTCAACACATTCTCGAGAGTAATATCGGCTCCGTTTTTGTATTCGGGAAAGTACTTGCCGAGAGTATCCTTAACCGAAAGCTTACCTCTCTCCTGCAGGAGCAAAATTGCCGCCGCGGTAAATTGCTTGGTTATCGAAGCTACACGGAAGATTGTATACTCATTGTTCTTTATCTTTTTGTTTTTGTCGGCGTAGTTTATACCTTTTTTATAAATCGGTCTGCCGTGCTCCGCTACATATGCCACACCCTCAAAACCGTAGCTGGGGAGCAGATAATCGTAGTTTGCGATCATCTGCTTCTGCTGTGAGGCGGAAAGGTCGGATGAGCTGACCGTAGCAACCTCATTCGTCGGTTTTTCGGTAGCTGGCTGAGTCTCGGACTCGGTAACTGTTTGAGCATTATTATCCTCTGCTGTTTCGGAGACAGCGGAGTTTGAGTCCGGCTTATTAAAGCTACAAGCGGAAAAACACATCAAAGCGGTTAACGCCGCAAGAAAAATACATAAATATCTTTTCATATCTTACACCTAAAACGAAAGCGCGTTCATATCTATATATGCTGTTGTGTTTTTATTTTCTTTATTAGAATTAAATTCGCTGATAACTGCCGAAAGCAAGCTGCGAAAGCGCTTGTCGTTGCGGCATTTTATGATTATTTTATATCTGTATTTATTGCTTATTTTTGCTATTGCGGCCGGCGAAGGGCCGAGGATCCTCAGCGGAATATCGCTGTAATCAGTTTTTGCGAGCGCGACGAGGCGCTTCATAAAGTTGTTGGACGACATAATGACCGACCGGTGGTTATCCGACACAAAGCCTACCATACAAATATCGGCAAAGGGCGGATACAGCATAGCCTTTCGAATCAAAATCTCGTTGTTATAGAACCTCTCGTAATCCTGAGACGCCGCCATGGTAATCACGTTGTTCTCAGGCGTATAGGTCTGGATAACCGCGACGCCTTTACTCTCTCCCCTGCCGCTCCTGCCGACAACCTGGGTAAGCAGAGAAAACGTCCGCTCGTAGCTTCTGTAGTCGTCCGAATACAGCATTGTATCGGGATTCAGCACGCCGACGAGCGTGACCTTAGGGAAGTTGAGGCCTTTGGCAACCATCTGGGTGCCGATAAGGATGTCATACTCGCCGTTCGAAAATGCCGAAAGAAGCCTCTCGTGCGATGATTTTCTCATTGTGGAATCTGCGTCGAGCCTGAGCACCCGGGCATCCGGGAACAAATCGGTAAGCTCCTGCTCTATCTTCTGTGTACCTGCTCCGCCGAACCTCAGCGAATGATTGTGACAGGTGGGACACTCGCCCTTATAATTCATCGAATATCCGCAGTAATGACACATAAGCTTGTTGTTAGCGCTGTGATATGTAAGCGAAATCGAGCAGTTAGGACACTGTACGGTCTCCCGGCAGTTTGAGCACAAAGCGAAGGTGTTGTGACCTCTCCTGTTAAGAAGCAAAATCGACTGATAGCCCTTGCTGAGATTTTCCTCCAGCAAAGCCGCGAGTTCTCGCGAAAACCCGGTGGTATTTCCCTCGGCGACCTCCTCGTTCATATCGACAATACGAACTTCGGGCAAAATGGCCTTGCCGTAACGGTTACGCAGGATATTCAGCGAATACACTCCCTGCTTAGCGTGGTAAAAACTCTCGATATCCGGGGTTGCCGAGGACAACAACAGAATTGCCTTGTTTTCGAAAGCCCTGAATTTGGCTACCTCTCGGGCGTGATAACGCGGAGTTGACTCGGATTTGTAGGTATGCTCCTGCTCCTCGTCGATAATAATCAGTCCGAGATTTTTAAACGGAGCAAATACCGCGCTTCGCGTGCCGATAGCGATTTTAGCCATACCACGCAGGACGCGTTTGTACTCGTCGAGCCTTTCGCCCATAGACAATCCGCTGTGGAAAACCGCGACGTCGTCGCCGAATTTAGCCTTGAAAATCCCGATAAACTGCGGCGTGAGGGCGATTTCGGGCACCATAACTATAATACCCTTGTCGTCCTTTATCACCTCGGAAATAAGCTTCAGAAACACCGAGGTCTTGCCGGAGCCGGTTATGCCGTAAAGCAAGCTTACCTTTGGCTCACGGGTTTTATAGTCCGAGTAAATATTCCGAAAAGCGGTATCCTGTTCTTCTGTGAGAACAAGAGGTTTATTTTCTGTATAAGAATTATTATTAACTGACCTGAACACCTCGTCCTCGTAATAATACGCGAGGTTTTTCTTGACAATATTATCAACGACCACGGGGGTTACGCCTGTGTAGTAGCAAATCTCCTTGACCGAGGCGCAGCCTACGGTCTGTAGCAAAGAGAGGACTTCGTCCTGCTTTTTACTCAGCTTTACAGACGACAAGTCCGCGTCGTCGTTTACCGCGACCATCTTCATAACAGCGTCGCCGATTTTGCGGAAGGCTTCGTCGCTTTTACGCAAAAAGCCTTTTTCGCACAAAGCTTGCAGCAGCTTTTCCTCAGCGCCGAGCTCGGACAAGAGAACTTCCTTTTTTACCGGCTTTGAGTGAGCGAGCGCGTAGGAATACACCTGAGTCTCCGACTCGGTAAGCTCGTCCGTATCGACGCCCTTTACGGCTGAGTACAGGGTTGTGATGCTGTAGTTGATACCGGCGGGAAGCATTGTTTTGACCGCGTCATAGTAGGTACAAAAATATCGCCGCTTCATAAACCCGGCAAGCCTTATCATTTCCCCGGTAATAACGGGCGACTTGTCGAGCACGGAGCTGATAAGCTTCAGCTTGTCGGACTGAGCCTGCTTTTTGTACATTATCATACCCTGGCGGTAACGGTTGCCTCTGCCGAAGGGCACCATAACCCTCCTGCCG
>CADAEZ010000049.1 GCA_902787145.1 uncultured Ruminococcus sp. | reverse complement strand
AGGGCTTCCAGTTTATCCTATAATCGCGCAAGCACTTTTTCAAAACATTCATATCAAATACGGCGTTGTGCGCGACGAGCAGCCCGCTCGACATAAGAGGCTCGATCTCGCCCCAAAGCTCTGGAAAGGTCGGTGCGTTCGCAACCATTCTCTCGTCGATTCCCGTTAAATCTATGTTGAAAGCGTCGAAGCGCTGCTCGGGATTAACGAGGGAATAAAACTCATCCGCAATAGCCCCGTCCTCTATAACGGTGATTCCGATAGCGCTCATTCTGTTGTTGTAACGGTTCGGCGTTTCCACGTCAAACGCAATAAATCGCGACATAATAACCTCCGTCTCTCGGACTGTGCCCTGCCGGCTTAGCCCAACTCCAGCGCGCAGCGGAAGCCGCGGATTCCGTAGTAAGAATCAGCGCCGTTATGGAAGGTAAAGGTTCTACCGTATCTGTGCTCGCAGAACAGCGCGCCGCCTCGTGCACGAAGCTCGGAGGGTGTCGCAATCCAGCTTGAAGTTTTTGTGTCGAATTCTCCGAGTGTTTGCAAATAATAATACTCCGCTTCGGTCAGCAGCCGCAGTCCTGTTTTATCGGCTTCCTCCATTGCGCTGGACAAGGGAGGATTTTTCTTGCGTGAAAGCCTTGCCTCGCCGTCATAGCAAAGGCTTCGGCGCGACTTCGGAGATTCCTTTGAGCAATCGCAGAACAAAAGCGTATCGTTGCAGAGAATCACATCCGGCTCGCCGCCCGACTGTTCCATCCATTTTATTTTGCTTAGCTTGTTATCATCCTGAGCGAGCAAGGCTTCGACCGTCTCCCACGTAACATCCGGGTGACGGTTTTTGTTTTCCTCAAATCGCGCTTTCAATATCTTTAACATAATCTCGCTCCTTATCCGCAATAGCTGTTGATACACTCGCCGATATAAGTGGCGGTGCCGTCGCAGTGCTTGTCAATGTTCTTTGTAAAGCGTTCATCGGCGACATACATCTGACCGGGAGAAGCCCCATCGGCTTTCAGCTCGGCAAAGCCCGCCATTATGGCGTCCATACCATCGTACAGCGCGTCCCAATCGCTCTGTGAGTAATTCGCCGTGCGGCGCTCGCTTTCTCTGTAAGCCTCGGTATCGCCCCAGCGTTCGCGGACTTCGTCGGCGTATTGTTTGATTTGCATTTATCTATCACCTCAAGGTCAGAGTTAATAATATTTTACACTGTGCCAAGCTATATGTCAAAGGAATCTTTGTCATCAAAGTCCGACTCGCGCTCCGAATCGTCATTCATCATCTCCTCCATAACGGCAAAGCCTGTAGCTTCTTCCAAAAAGTCTGTATGACCGTCGCCGTCGAAGTCAAACATTCCGCCAAAAATATCGTCAAACATATTGTACCTCCTTAAATTTGATTTTATATTTCTGTTTCAAAGCTTTGCTTTTATCAAAGCAAACAGCGCACAGCGCTGCAAATTCAGAAGGGGAGCACTTTCCCTTTTGAATTTGAGATAATGTTCTACGCCTTTAGAGGCGGGGACATTATCCGATTTGTTATACCCATTATATAAAAATCGCTGTCCCATAATCGGGTCTGTGCCGCGGAACCCTCAAAGTTTAGAAGCCAAACCGAGTTATCACTTATCGGAACTTGCCAGAGTATGCAATTTATGCAGAACTACGGCTTATAAATATATCGGGCTTTTAGAGGGGTGAGTAAAAGGAGCAGACCGAAATCTGCTCCTTTGTTAATAGTCTTTTGGTTTACCGCATTTTGAACAAGTTTTCTTTCTTAATCCCTTGAATTCTCCTCCGCAATAGCTGCACAATCCCATATCACTATATGTTAATGGGGAATTAAATTCAAGATATTCTTCGCTCATACGTCCCTCCCAACAATCATGGTGTTTGATTGTCAGTATTTTATTTACATAGTATTGTATTATACAATAGCTAGTAATTGTTTCATCTGTTTTACCATATCGTAGATTATCTTTCAATCCTTCAATTAAGCTATTTACTCTATCGTGTTTTATTCCTTTGTATAAAAGAATCTTTTTAGTCTTACCTGTATTTAAATTATCCATAAGGTAATTTTTAACAAAATTTGAATACTTAAGCTTTTCTGCAGCATCTTCCTTAATTGCACAAAATGCTTTATTTAAGATCTGAGGAGTTTTATCCTCAAATAAGTCTTTAAATCGAAAATTCGAATTATTACACCACTTAAAATATGTATCCGCTACTTTTTCCCATAAAGCATTATACTCCTTTTCTATGTTAAATAGCTTAGAAGCATTATCAAGATCTTTTGAGAATGTCACAGAAGGGAAATAGGAATATTCCTTTTTGTTTCTTATAAATTCTAAAAAAGGAATAGTATATTCCATCCACCACCCTCTATAATCGTCTGGAAATTGAAATGTAATAGTATCCAATATTTTTCTTGCTTCACTATATTGTTCAAAATCAATAAATTTTTGTGCATTAGTAATTAGCCGCTCTTTTTCCGCATCACCTTTGGTAACTTCAACAGTTCCAGAAACAAACAGTTTTTTTGCTTCTTCGAGAGTATATTTTGTCCCGCAATAATCACATTGAAAAAACCCATCTATTTTTGTTAATTGGTTATTGCCGCACATTTCACAAACAAAAGCTTTCATAAAACATAACCTCTCTTTCTAAATGTGTTATCTATAAAACATATATCTCAAATTGTGATTTCATCTTATCATAGAAATCTCCATTTTTCAATCCTTATTAATAAAAATCCGCTCTTTTTTTCTGACTTTTGGTATGATATAATGAGGAAAAGAGCGGAGAGAAAATGATGTACAGAAACAATGGACAGAAAAAAGCGGTCAGACTTATAGCCTTGCGCGATTATATCTATGGACACGCAGACCAGAAGCACGCTGTAAAAATTGAGGATATTATATATCCAGTGGAATTTCAATATCAAAGAATTTTGAGATATTATGTAAGACTTGATGATAGTTTCTGATTGAAGTTTCGGAAATCCCTTTGGCTGTTTGCGAGGTAATAAATTCCTTATAAACCTCCGAAAAAGTTTTTTCTTTCCGACTGTTCATTAAAATCCTTTTTTTGTACATAATTTCAGACCGCATCCCTTCTTAACTTTTTTGAAAAAAGGATGCGGTCTAACAATTTTTAAAAAGATAGAGAAAACCCGCATAAACTAAGTGTTTATGCGGGTTTTGGAGCTGATAGGCAGGCTCGAACTGCCGACCTCATCCTTACCAAGGATGCGCTCTGCCGCCTGAGCTATACCAGCTTGCGCCGGACTTTTCAGTCCGTATGATATAATAACATATAATTTATTATATTTCAAGTACTTTTTGCTAAATTCCTAAACATCGTATTTATAGTGGATTCCCTCGATTTTGTTGCCGCTGTATACGAATATCAGCTGTTTTTCGTCGTTGCCGTAGTAGTAGGCGGTCTTGGTTCTTTCCATAGGCTCGCCGTAGACCTTGCGCAGGCGTGAGGCGTATTCGCCGATTCGGATACCCTTTGCGGTTTCGATAGTATTCTCCGTAATCTCGATACGGCATACGCGCTCGTTGTCGTTTTCGTCGATATAGGTCGTTATGATAAAGTCGTCGTACTCGTACTGGCTGCGTTCGGAGCTCAGCTCGGTTTCTTCCGGTTCGGACTTAAAACGCTTTAGCACATCTTTGATTTTTTCGTTTAGCTTTATTGTTGCGGAGCCTTTTTTAAACACCAAATCAGCGCTGCCGAAGCTGCCTTTCGGGAAGGTGACCGCCACTCTGGTATGAGGCTTTGTCTTTCCCTGAGTCGGAACGGGCTTGGTGGTCTGCGGCGGTTTTTCAGTAGCCTTTTCGCGCGGCTCGGTAGGCTTTGTCTTTTTGGTAACCGCGGGCTTGGTCGTGGCGGCGGCGGTCTGCGTAGTAACCGGCTCGGTTACGGTTGAGTCAGCCTCGGTCACGGAGGTTTCCGCCTCGGTGGTCACAGTCGGTTTTGTAGTTTTTGGCGCGGTAGTTTCGGTCTCGGTTTTCGCGCAGGAGCACATAAGCGCCAGCGCCGCAATCACCATTACCGATAAAAGTTTTTTCATACTCATTACCCTTTTCGCGAATAATACAAAGGAATTATATCACATCAAAACTCAATTTACAACATTTTCGGGAGTACCGTTCAGATAATTTCTCAGGTTGGAGCAAACTATGCCCATCAGCCTCTCCCTTGTCTCCATAGGAGCCCAGGCGATATGAGGGGTAACGATGCAGTTTTTTTCGCCGCAGAGGGGGTTGTCCGCTGACATCGGCTCCTGTTCGAGCACATCTATCGCGGCATAGGCCAGCTTGCCGCTTCTGAGCGCGTTTACAACGGCGTTTTCGTCCATAACTCCGCCGCGCGCGGTATTTACAAAAATCGCTCCGTCCTTCATCTTTGCAAAGGCTTCGTCGTCAAACATACGATAGGAGCTCTCGTTGAGCGGACAATGCACCGTCACGATGTCGCTTTCCCTAAGCAGAGTGTCGAGGTCGGTACAGCTCTCGTCGCTGTGACGCTTATAGCGCAGCACCCTCATATTAAACGCCTTGGCAACCTTTGCCACAGCCCTGCCGATGTTGCCGCAGCCGACGATTCCGAGGGTTTTTCCGGCAATCTCGCTCATCGGATAAACAAAGGGCGAAAAGGTTTTGCTGTTCTTCCAGCCGCCGTCAGCCACAAACGAGCTGTAGTCGCCCACCCTGTTGAGACACTCCAGTATCAGCGCGAATGTATGCTGACACACCGCGTCCGAGCTGTAGGTTCCGGCGTTGCAGACGGTTATGCCGTTTTGGCGGCAGTATTCGATGTCTATATTATTGTACCCCGTAGCGAAAAGCCCGATGTACTTTAGCTTTTCAGCGAGCCTGAGGGTTTGCGCGTTGAGCGGAGTTTTGTTGCAGATTACCGCGTCGGCGTCCTCGATAGTTTCGGCGATATCATCATAAGCCGTCAGCAGGTTCACCTCAACCTCGCCGAACTCCTTTAGCCCGTCAAGCGACAAATCCCCCTGGGTAACGGTCTGAGCGTCGGTCAGCACGATTTTCATAAAATCACAACCTTTTTATCTTAAGTTACATTATTATAATATATTTTGATTATTCTTGCAAACACTGAATTTATGGTTTATAATTATTATGCGTAAATTTTTAACCAAGCATCTGTATTTCGAGGTGATTCTATGTTGAAATATATTCTTCTTGACCTGGACGGAACAATGCTGCCGATGAACCAGGACGAGTTTATCAAATCCTACTTTACCGAGCTGTGCAACCGTTTTTGTCCGGTGTTCAAAATTGAGGACGAGCGGCTTATCAAGGCGGTGTGGAAGTCCACCACCGCTATGGTGAAGAATGACGGCAGCGAGCCGAACATCAAGGTTTTCTGGAAAAAATTCGCCTCCATACTCGGCAAGGGCGTGCTGAACTACGTAAAAGACTTTGATGATTTCTACAAAAACGAGTTCCTCGAAACCAAAAAGACATCCGGATATAACCCCAATATGCCCGAAGCGGTCAAAACCCTGAGGCGCAAGGGCTACACCCTCGTAGCGGCCACCACTCCGCTTTTTCCCGAATCAGCGATTATGAGCAGGCTGAAATGGGCGGGAATGCGCAAGGAGGACTTCGCGCTTGTCACAACCTACGAGAACTCCTGCTCCGCCAAGCCGAATCCGGTTTACTACAAAGAAATCCTCAAAAAGCTAAAGGCCGAGCCCGGGGAATGTATGATGGTCGGCAACGACGTCAGCGAGGATATGCTGCCGGCAAAGGCGCTGGGACTAAAGACCTATCTCGTCACCGACTGTCTTATCAACCGCGACGACAGGGATTACTCCGAATTCAAGAGCGGCACGGCGCGCGATTTTCTGACCTTTGCGCGCACAATGCCCGACGCTAAAAAATAACAAGGAAACAGTAATGTGGAATTTTATTAAAAAATATATCGTATACGCGATCATAATCGCGCTGATCTACCTGGTAATGCCCGTATTTTTTCAGGGCGAAAACTACCGGTATGACGCAATAGAATACCAGTTTGTTTTTCCGGCAACCTCGCTTTTGTGCGGAGTGGCGTATTCGTGGAAGCGCGGAGTGGACTTTACGTTTCCGCTTATAGCGCCGATAATCTACATCGGCAGCGTGCTGATTTACAGCCACTTCTATCACTGGGCTATCTATGTCTTTATCTACCTTATCGTCGGAATGCTGGGTTGTTTTATCGGCGATATGGTCTACAAAAACAATCAGGCGGAAAAACGCCGCAAGGAAAAAGAGCTTCGCCGCGAAAACGACGACTATCAGATTAAAATCACAGAAATTAAGATTGAAAAAAAGTAAGGGGCTGCCGTATCGGCAACCCCGCTGTATTACTATGGACGCAATTATGGACTCAATGATTCACGTAGAAAACATACGAAAAGACTTTAAAAAAATAATAAAAGAGCCGGGGCTCAAGGGCTCGGTAAAAGCGCTGTTTAAGCCCAACAAGGAAATCGTCCGCGCTGTGGACGGTATATCGTTCGATGTGCCAAAGGGCGAAATCCTCGGATTTATCGGCCCCAACGGAGCCGGCAAGAGCACTATGATAAAAATGCTGACGGGTATTCTTACCCCGACTTCGGGCTTTTGCCGCATAAACGGCTGTATTCCGCAGCAGGACCGCAAGAACTATGTGCGCGAAATCGGCGTAGTGTTCGGCCAGCGTACCCAGCTGTGGTGGGATCTGGCGCTTAGGGAGACCTACGCCGTGCTAAAGGAAATCTACCAGGTTCCCGACGAACAGTATAAAAAGCGTATGAAATTCCTCAACGAGGTGCTGGAGCTCGACAGCTTTATCACAAGCCCCGTGCGCACCCTGTCGCTCGGCCAGCGTATGCGCGCGGACATAGCCGCGTCGCTTTTGCACTCGCCGAAGGTACTCTTTCTTGACGAGCCGACAATCGGACTCGACGTAGTAGTCAAGGAGAATATCCGCGACGCGATTATGCGTATCAACGCCGAGGAGGGCACCACCGTCATACTCACCACCCACGACCTGTCGGACATCGAGCTTTTGTGCGAGCGAATCGTTATGATCGACAAGGGCAAAAAGGTATTTGACGGCGCGATATCCGAGCTAAAGCGCAACTACGGCGACATCCGCACTATGGAGTTCGAGCTGCTTAAACCCTCCGACGGCGGGCTGCTCGACTACCTCAGCGAGTTCGGCGATAAAGCCGACATAAGCTTTGAACAGGACAAAACCTCGGTCAAGGTACGTTTCGACGCCTCGTCCGTCAGCGTAGAAAAAATAATCTCCTACACCCTCTCCGCCGTACACATCAAGGACTTTAAGATAAACGACGTAGAAATCGAGGAGATAATCAAAAAGCTGTACAAAAGCGGGGTGAGCGCGTGAGCAGGCTGAGACGTTTTCTGCGTATATACACTCCGTTTACCCGCGCCGGTATACAGGAGGCTGTTACATACCGCGCTAATTTTATCTGCCACTTGATCGGCGAGATAATGTCCGCTTTTATAATGTATTTTGTATGGAAGGCGGTATTCCTCAGCTCGGACAGCGAGTCCTTTATGGGCTTTACTATGGAGGATATGGTTGTATATCTGTTCATCACCTTCCTGACGGGCTACCTCACCTATTCCGACGGAGCCTTTGCCGTGGGCGAGGAGATCGTTGACGGCTCCATCGCCGCGCGTATGATAAGACCCTGCTCGTTCGAAATGTGCTTTCTGTTTCAGGAGCTGGGCAACCGGATCATCTCGGTGTCGATGATATTTGTGCCGATGGTCGCCGGGGTCGAGATTTACCGTTTCGTACTATGCGGCGAGATCCGCTTCAATATAATATACTTTCTGCTGTTCCTGCTCAGCCTCGTCATCGCGTATATGATATCCTTTTACTTTAACGTATGCTACGGGTTTATGGCGTTCTTCTTCAAAAACCTTTGGGGTACCACGCTGATAAAAGAAACTCTCGTAGGCTTTTTGTCGGGAGCTATCATACCGCTGGCGTTTTTGCCGGCGGGAGTGGCGGCTGTACTCAACCTTTTGCCGTTCGCCTCGCTGTCATACACCCCCGTTATGATATATATGGGAATGTATTCGCCCGCCCAAATCGCCCTCAGCCTGGGATTGCAGATATTCTGGCTCGCCGCTATGATAGGCATATCCAAGCTCGTATGGCGCTCAGCGGTAAAGCGTCTGGCGGTACAGGGAGGTTAGCGTATGAGATATATTAAACTGCACCGTATATTCATCGCCCAGTACCTCAAGAAGCTTATGGAGTACAAGGCCGACTTTACACTCGGAGCTATCGGGCTGCTGATTGCCCAGGCGTTTCAGATACTCTTTCTGGGTATAATATTCAGTCAGATACCGTCGCTGAGGGGATGGCAGTTTGAGCAAATACTGTTTATCTACGGCTTTTCGCTCATATCAAAATCCCTTGACCACCTGTTTACCGACAACCTGTGGATGGTAGGCTACCGGATAGTCCGCAAGGGCGAGTTCGACAAATACCTGACCCGTCCGATAAACACCCTCTATCACGTAATAGCCGAGAACTTCTGCGTCGACGCGTTCGGCGAGGTGCTCTCGTGCGTACTGCTGCTGGGCTACTCGATACCGAGGCTGTCTATGCCGTTTTACTGGTACACGATTCCGCTTTGGATAGTGTCGGCGGTTTTCGCCACGCTAATCTACACCTCGCTAAAAATAATGACCGCGGCGATTTCGTTCTGGACAAAATCGAGCGGTCACATAACGCATATGCTGTATATGGTAAACGACTTTTCCAAGTACCCCGTTTCCATATATAACAGGTTTGTACAGACTGTAATCACCTACATACTGCCGTTCGCCTTTACCGCGTATTACCCCGCGAGCTACTTTTTGACCGGAGAGAATCCGCTGTTCTGCGTAGGCGGCACGGTAGTCGCCGGCAGCGTACTGTTCGCCTTAGCGATATTCGTATGGAACAAAGGCATCGGAGCCTATGAATCGGCAGGGTCGTAGTTAATTCGGAATTCGGAATGCGTAATGCGGAATTTAGGTCGGGCAGACAGTATCATATGTGAGAAGTTTCTATCTCCCGACCGTATTTTATATCAATTCTATCTCAATAATTTAAATTCCGAATTCCGAATTATTTTACTACCAGCTTCTTTATCCTGAACACATCCCCGTTCATCACCTTATAATCCGCGACGAGCCTGCCCTTTATCTTGGGGCTTATGCTCTGGTGGATGTACAGGCTTTTCAGTCCGGCGTCCTTAGCTCCCTGGATATCGGAGATATAGTCGTTGCCTATCATTATCGTCTCGTTTTTGTCGAGGCCGTAGCGGTCAATCAGGGCGTCAAAATAGTGCGAGTCGGGTTTGGAGCACTCCTCGTCGGAGCTGATAAGTATTCCGTCAAAATACTTTGTCAGCCCGAACATATTCAGCTCGTTTTCGGTAAACTTCCTCTGCGCGTTTGACAAAAGGTAGATTCCCTTTCCCTTTGCCTTCAAGGTGTCGAGCAGGTCAATCACGCCGTCATACAGCTTTATATACACCGTTGAATAACAGCGAAAGGCGGTACAGATAAACTCGATCTCCTTAGCGCTCACCTTTACTCCCTTTGCCCTGAACAGCCTGCGGAACACCTTCTCGATTTTTATGTCAATAACCTCAAACTCAGGGTGCCTTTTGCGTACCCTTTTCTTTTCATCCTCAACATAGGCGCAGTAGTCGCGGTTGATCTCCTCAGCCGAGTACTCCGCCCCCTTGTAGCGGTACAGTATCGCGAGCTTCTCCCAAAGCTCCATATCCCATTCATCGGTATTAATGTCAATCAGGGTTCCGTATAAGTCAAACATATAATTTTTAAACATATTTATCACCGACTTTAATATACCATAAAACAAAGCTTTTGAAAAGGACAAATTATGACAAAAAAACAAATTGCCCAAAAAGCCGTTGAGGCGCTGAAAAAAGAATATCCCGACGCGATATGCTCGCTCGAATACACAGACCCTCTACAACTGCTAATCGCGACCCGGCTCGCCGCCCAATGCACCGACGCGAGGGTGAATAAGGTTACCCCGGCGCTGTTCGAAAGATTCCCCGACGTATACGCCTTTGCCGAGGCAACAGAGGACGAGGTTGCTGAATACATAAAGAGCTGCGGACTGTACAAAACCAAAAGCCGCGACATCGCAGCCCTTGCCAAAATGATAGTATCCGACTTCGGCGGCAAGGTGCCCGATAACCTTGACGACCTCACAAAGCTGCCCGGTATCGGCAGAAAAACCGCCAACCTTATTATGGGCGACGTATACAAACAGCCTGCCGTCGTCGTTGACACCCACTGCATACGCCTCACACGCAGGCTGGGACTTCACGAGCTGAAGGACGCCAGGAAGATAGAGTTCATTTTGCGCGACCTGCTGCCGCCGGAGGAGAGCAACGATTTTTGTCACCGCATCGTACTCCACGGCAGAGCCGTATGCAAGGCGCGTAAGCCCGAATGTAAAAGCTGCTGTATGCGCGATTTTTGCAAGAAAAATATCTGATTTCAAAATTTTTAAAAATTTTTTTGATTTTTTTGAAACTTTTTCCCGACTTCCCGACACTACTATAGTGTAAGCCGGGAGCCCCGGCAGCCAATTCCGCCTTTTAATAGCTTAACTTGACAAATGTTCATCAACGGCGGATACGAACAACATATGACAATGTAACATCAAAAAAAGGAGAAAAAGAAAATGAATCTTTTTAAAAAATCAACGGAAATCATTCTATCATTGATCATCGCCCTCAGCGCGGCGGTCATACCGACAACGGTATTCGCGGCCGAGGAAAAAGAAATCACCCTTACTCGTTTCGGCGGATACACGTACAATATTAATAATGAAGCGGGTTATTCGTATAACGTAAAGATAGAGAACAACACCGTCAAGGCTATATCCGCGAAGCTGATAAACGGTGTAAAAAACGATTTTGTAGAAATCGCGGCTTTAAAACCAACAGGTAACAAAAACCCTCTGGTTAAAATAGTAAAGAAAAACAAGATAACGCGCGAGGAAACAACTGTCGCGAATCTTAAGGTCACAGTTAAGAGGTTTTTAAAGAAGATTAATTTCGGAACGGTCAGGATTTCCAAAGGCAAAAACAAACAAGTACTCGTTAAAAAGCGCAACGTAAGCTTGGAGTACGAGGAATCAAAAAGATTATTCCATAAATACTATACAGTAAAGGTAAAAAACAAGAGAATCGCGACATTCGGCGGGATAAGCTCTGATATCGAATCCAAGTATACTTATTTTTGTTTTAACGGTAAGCGAAAAGGCACAACCACAGGCGGCGTCTATGTAAAAGGCTCAAAGGTAAAAGTCGGAACAATAAAAATCAAAGTCGGAAATTATAAGGCAAAAATAGATCCGCTTTATAAAAACCTCGAAACGCAATATAGTCCGCACGGCGTGTCGGATGATACTTTTATAAATATATTCACGAAAACTAAAGACGGAATCCTTAACGCTAAATCGGGCGCAAAGTATTCTTATAAAGTCGCCGATAAAACAATAGTCGATATCCAAAAAAGCAACTATTGTATCACCTTAAAAGCGAAGAAAGTCGGCAACACAAAAATCAATGTGTACGAAAAAGTAAAAAACAAAAAGAAAACAAAACTCGGCTCCTTTAATCTCAAAGTCACAGAAGCTAAGATGGCGGATGTATTCTATTATAACGCGTATTACAACGACTGTTACGACGACGGTACTTCCGACATTTTCGGCTCGGAGATTCTAAATCTCTCAAAAGGCAACACAAGCTTTGACCTTATGAACAATATTGACAAGCTTGTTCTTAACCATAAGGTCAAGGGAACATATTTCTCAAAAGACGAATACTGTGATTCTTTACGCTACGATGATAACGCTTTGCTCGCATTAACATGCCATAGACCACAAATTCCGCCATTCCTATATTGTAAACATCAGCGGCATTACATAGCGTTATTCCTTTATTTCGCACTAAATCCAAGTCGATGCCATCGTAACCGGCACTGAACAACTGAATTACTTTTAGGTTGGGTAAATTGACTGAAAGTAAACGCTGTGCCATCCCTCGGGTACAAAAAGCAGCCACAACTTCAGTATTCCCTTCAAACGAAGATAGGGTTTTAGGCGTTGCCAGAACACGCTCTGGAAATTCTGGGCAGTATTTAAACGAGTCGGTTAGAATAATAGCCATTTGAATAACAATTATGATTGATATGCTTTTATCATTGATTCTATGAACCTTTTATCCACAGC
>CADAEZ010000048.1 GCA_902787145.1 uncultured Ruminococcus sp. | reverse complement strand
AAAAAAGGCGCTTTTTACAACTTCTGCAAAAAAGCGTCCGACGATAAAGAAAACGACTATTTCTTCATTATAGATGAAATAAACCGTGGTAACCTCAGCAAAATTTTCGGAGAACTGTTTATGCTGATTGAAGCCGATAAGCGTGGCAATGATATACAGTTGCTATATTCTTCGGATAAGTTTTCCGTTCCGAAAAATGTTTATATTATTGGTATGATGAACACAGCCGACAGAAGTTTGGCAATGATCGACTATGCGCTCCGCAGGCGTTTTGCGTTCTTTGAAATGAAGCCCGCGTTTGAATCTGAGGGCTTTAGAGAATATCAGTACGGATTAGAAAATGACAAATTCAATAAACTGATTGACTGTGTTATCAGCCTGAATCAGAGGATTGCCGACGACGATTCTCTCGGTGAGGGGTTCTGTATCGGTCACAGCTATTTCTGCGATATTGAGGAAATCAAAGAAAACACACTGACCGATATTGTTGAGTTTGAGATCATCCCCTTGCTCAAAGAGTATTGGTTTGACGAGCCTTCCAAAGTAAAAGAATGGTCTGACCGTTTGAGGAGTGCTGTCAAGTGATCCCGATTCAAAATATCTACTATATGCTCTCCTACGCATTTCAAGTGCTGAACGAGCAGGGATATAAAAGTGTGGCGACAGAGCATTTTGAGAATGTGGCTGACTTGTGCGCCGCCATTCTGATCAAAGGCTTGTCAAAACAGCTCAAGCGTGGTCTGATGAAGGACTATATCCCGAAGCGTGAACCGCTGACAGCACTGCGCGGCAAAATGGAAATATCGGAAACGCTGAAAACGAACACCATTATCAAGCGGCAGGTTGTTTGCTCCTACGACGAGTTTTCCGAAAACGCCTATATGAACCGCATTATCAAGACGACAATGCTGCGTCTGATGGTAGCGGACGTTGACAAGAGCCGCAAAAAGGAAATGAAAAAGCTGCTGGTGTTTTTGAGCAATGTTGAGCCGTTACCGATTTACAGTATCAACTGGAATCTGCGGTATGACCGTAATAATCAGACCTACCGTATGTTGGTTTCGATTTGTTATTTGGTTTTGAAGGGCTTGCTGCAAACACAGTCGGACGGCACGACAAAGCTGATGGACTTTCTCGACGAGCAGCGTATGCACCGCCTGTATGAGAAGTTTATTCTGGAGTATTACCGCAAGGAGCATCCAGAACTGACTGTCGGCGCTCCGCAAATCCCGTGGCAGCTCGACGACGATTTCAGCGATATGCTGCCGGTTATGAAGTCGGATATCGTGCTTGAAAAAGACGGTAACATTCTGATTATCGACGCTAAGTATTACGCCCACACCACACAGCAGCGGTTTAATAAAGCGACAGTACATTCGGCAAACCTGTATCAGATTTTTACCTACGTCAAAAATAAACAGGAAGAACTGAAAGACAGGCAAGTTACTGTTTCGGGAATGTTGCTCTACGCCAAAACAGACGAACAAATTGTCCCCGACAATACCTACCAAATGAGCGGCAACCAAATCAGCGTGAAAACGCTTGATTTGAATTGCGAGTTTGATGAGATTCGGGAGCAGTTGGATAATATAACAACAAGTATAATATAATAATATTGGATGTGAATTATTGTTATGCACACACTGAAACAATCAAGATGAGTATTTCTTAAAACGCAACCGGTTACCTGCATACCGCCCTTTATGGGCGGTGTTTTGTCGAAGCCGACAAGGAAACTCAGGTGTTGTTTTTCTTTTGTGGATTTTTTATTATTTCTTCGATGTTTTACTTTACTGACTATAATATAGTGTGATATAATTATATAAATCCTGGAATTCCTTATTTGATTTATAACAAGGCATAATTCTGAAACTTATCCGTTTTATTAAAAGCGGTTGCGGCAGCAATCCATATCCTAAATGTGATATGGTGAATATTTCAACCTGCAAGCTTTCAAAAAAATTTAAATAAATGAGGTGCGACAAATGAAATCAAATAAAATCTATCAGGTTTCTACTCTACAGGCTTTAGCCCTTGGCTACACAAGATCTGTTGTCACGGTAGAGCAACTGCTGGAACACGGCGATACAGGCTTGGGTACATTTCAGGACGTGGACGGCGAGATGATTGTTGTCGACGGTGTGTGTTATCAGGCTAAGCAGGACGGAGGTATAATCCGATAACAGCAGAAAATTCAAAATGGGCGATAAAAAGAATATCGACGAAATAAAGACAGAGCTGACCATAAGGATAGAAGAAGGTTTTGGTCTAAACAGTATTCATATCGCGAGAATTGACGGCTGGTTCGAATCTATTCACGCTCGTGCCGGCGCAGCCTATCACTCACAGCATATAAGCCTTAAGGATATTCTTACAAAAACACAGAAAGACTTTAGCTTTGAGCGCTTGTACGGAACTCTTGTATGTGTTTATTATCCCGATTATATGGACGGTATCAACGCCTCCGGCTGGCATTTGCATTTTGTATCGCAGGACAGAAAGCTCGGTGGTCATGTGTTTGAGGTTTCTATGGGCTCCGGAGAATGTATGTTGCAAAAAATGGACAGAATCGAAATTCAATTGCCCAGAGAAGCAGCATTTGATACCTATTCGCTTAAGGAAGCGTCCAAGGACGAGATCGCGAAAGTGGAGCAGGGCAGTAAATAAAAATCATAAGCTCTACAACGGAGATAACAATGAAGATGAAACAATCAATTGGGTTAACAAGTATACAGAACGTGAGAAAACTCGGAGAGTACAAAACTGCTGACGGTAGAATGATATTAGAGTTAATTAATTCGGAGTTGATAGTATGAGTGTTGTAATCGAAAGAATAGTTACCGAAAAGTTTGAGATGAAGTATTTTAAATTCGGCAGCGGAAATCGCACGGCCGTGATTCTTCCCGGACTGAGCGTAAAAAGTGTTATGGATTCGGCGGACAGTGTTGTCTCGGCGTACAAGCCTATGCATAAGGATTATACTGTATTTGTGTTTGACCGCCGAAGCGTCTGCCCCGAAAACTACACCATTTCGGATATGGCGGAGGATACCGCCGAGGCGTTAATGCTGCTGGGACTGAATAATATCTATCTTTTCGGAGTATCCCAGGGCGGAATGATGGCCCAACTTATCGCGCTTAATCACTCTGAGCTTGTATACAAGCTCGCGCTTTGTTCGACAGTCGCGAGAATCACGGAGGATAATTCCGTAATCCTTAGGGAATGGACAGCTCTCGCCGAGCAAAAAGACGAGGAAGTCCTCTATAAAAGAATGATAGAGAGTCTCTTTTCCGCTGAATTTGTTGATAAATTCGGAAAGTATATAGTTCAGCTGATGAGCGGAGCCGGCGATGAGGATTTGGAGAGATTTGTTATTCTGGCGAAAGCCTGTGACGGGTTTGACGTTTACAGCGGAGAGGGAAAAATCAAATGTCCCGCGCTTGTAATAGGAAGTAAAGCCGACGCTGTGTTTGAGTTTAAATACATTGCGGAGGTTGCCGAGAAGCTCGGAGCAAGGATGAAGGTTTACGATGGATACGGCCACGCCTTGTATGACGAAACTCCCGAATGTCTTAATGAAATCTTAAAGTTTTATAACGAATAAAAATCGCTCCGCGGCGTTCGGTATGCCGCGGAGCGATGTGGTTTATATAAATGTTTTTGGTTTAAAGTTTAATTCTTCCTGCATCAAAATGATCAGCGGAATGCCGAGGAAAACAGGGAATACTGTTTCGTTAAGCAAAACGGTTATCGCAAATACAGATACTTTTACTTCGGGATAGCTTAGCTCAACTACACACGAAAGCAATATTGATAAGACAATCGCTGTGATTATTGTAACGCAGAGCTGTTTAAGCAGGTCTTTGCCGGTACGTAAGCAAAAGCTTGTCTTTGAAATCTTGTTCCAAAAAAACCAGTAAGCAAACGGTCCTGAAAAGCAAAGGATGAATCCGGCTATCGACGACCAGCGCAGGCTTCCGCTCAGTATATCGCCGATCAGATTGCCTATGGCAAAGGCTATGCATCCGTAAACTCCGAAGAAAATTCCGTAAACCGGTTCGAGCAGTGTTACGGGACGTATATCCGTAAATCCGGGAATAACGCTCATAACCTTAAACGGAATCGCCACTATAAGATATACAATTAACAGAATCAGCGCTACGCCGGATTGTTTAAGAATTGATTTGTTTTTCGGCATTTCCGGAGTTCACCTTCCTTAAACTTTTAAAATCTATAATTTCAATCAGGCTGCCCGCGACTATAAACAACGCGCCTATAACGTGGAACGGCGACGGTATTACTTTGTCGATAAGGTTTTCGGGCAGAATTGTGCTCCAAATCAGAGAAAATACAATTTCCAGTGAATATATTATGGTTGCGCCCGCGGCTGTAGCCCGCCTTTGGGCGAAAATATTGAGCGTCTGCGCAAAAGCGACAATAAAGTACGCGTATATAAACAGGCTGGCGATAATTGTACCCGACCACGGAATCGCGCTGAAGGTCGCGGGTTGAAATATCACCCATAGGATAAAGCTGATAATCGCGCCGATGATCGAAATCCATATTGACAGGGTTATCGAATCGTACTGCTTGGCGTAGTCGTTAAGCTTAACAATAAATATAGCTCTGATTGTACATCCCAGCAGCATAAACATCAAGCCCAAAAATTGTGTACCGACAATGCTGCTTCCCAAAGCGATTCCTATACCGCACAGTACAAGCACGACCGAAATCCAGGTTTTTTTGTCTACCGATTTCCTCATTGTCAGAAGAATAACCGGCAGTACAACAACCGTAATCGAAAATGTAAACGCTCCCGTAGATACGTCAAAGCTTTTTAGTCCGTATAAAAAAAGAATATCATATCCCGCTTTCAGCACGCCGAGTATAAGACACCTGAGCAATATCTTTTTTCCGTCAAGCTTCATTTGGCTTTTTATACGCTTAAAAAAACAGGCTCCGAGAATCACGGCGGCGATAGCTGAGGTAATAAACGAGGTAGCGAACGGCAGTACGTCATTCGGAATACACGCGAATATTACAACTTCGGTAGACCAGCAAAGCGTTACACAAATCAGACATAGGTTAGCCTGTAATCTGTTCATATAGTCACTCTCCTTAAACGCTATTATAATAGCAGATAAGAAGGAAAAAGTCTATATATCTTAACGTGAAAAAAGTTGAACTTGACGGAATTGATTGACTTGGAAATCTTTATATTGTATAATAGTCTAAAATTTATTATGGGAGGACTATATGGGCTATATATTGACTACTCAGAATCTGACAAAAACATACGGTAAAAAAGACGCCGCGAAAAACATTAATATCCATATTAAAGAAGGCGAAATTTATGGCCTTATCGGACGTAACGGAGCCGGAAAGACTACTGTGATGCGTGTTTTAAGCGGACTTTCGAGTGCCACAAGCGGTACGTATGAGCTTCACGGCGATAATAAGATCGGCGTTGGAGTTTTGATTGAGAGTCCCGGAATATTCCCGAATATGTCCGCGGCCGAGAATCTGCGACTTAAATGCATCGCTATGGGATGTAACGACGAAGCGTATATTGAAAACCTGCTCAAAACCGTAGGTCTCGAAAACACCGGTAACAAAAAAGCCGGTTCATTCTCGCTCGGTATGCGTCAGCGACTCGGAATCGGACTGTCGCTTGTCGGTGATCCGAAGATAATAATTCTTGACGAGCCTATCAACGGACTGGATCCCCAGGGTATTGTCGAAATCAGACAAACTCTCGAAAAGCTCAAGGAGGAAAAGGGAGTTACCATAATGATTTCCAGCCACATCCTCGATGAGCTCAGCAAGCTTGCCGATTCCTACGGTATAATCCACGAGGGCGAGCTGCTGGATGAGTTTTCGACAGAGGAGCTCAGCGACAGATGCGGAGAATATGTCAAGATTAATACAGATAACAATGACAAAGCCCTGTCGATCCTGAAGCAAATGGGATATGACGGCGCGATGGTTGACAATGACGGAGTAATTCGTGTTGATAACGCTATGGAAGATACAATCGCAATAAACAAAAAGCTTGTTAACAGCGATATCGGCGTCAGGGAGCTGTCAATCAAGAATACTACTCTTGAGGATTATTATCTCAGCGTAACAGGAGGTAATCATAATGGCTAATCTTATAAAAATGGATTTACGACGTTTGTTACATTCAAAATCATTCATTGTTCTTTTGAGCGTCACGGTTGGAATAAACATTGTTTTTAATATTTTGATAGCGATTATTATGAAATTGCTTCCGATAAAGTCAGGAAGCCCGTTTACGGAAGTATCTTCATTGATTTCCGATGTATTTAATTTTCCTTTTGCGCTGATAATTGTATTTGTCGCTGTAACCGGCTTTTTCTATTCCGATATTTCCGGCGGATTTATAAAGAATATCGCAGGTCAGGTTCCACGCAGAAGTGATTTGATAATATCCAAATTCGTGTCGGGAAGTATAATGAGTCTTTCATTTTTCTGTCTTGGAACGGTAAGTAATCTTATAGGCGGATTTATAGTTTCGGTATTCGGACTTATTCCGTTGAGTTACGAGACGAGTATAGCGGCGGGGTTGCTTACTTTACTCTTGAAGTGGTTTATCAGTATTGGTATATTATCTGTTCTGCTGTTTGTTACAAACGCGCTGAGGAGCAAGGTGTTGGCTGTTGTACTTGCGGTTCTTATAGGTACGGGCTCGCTGGGACTCGCGTATATGGGCGTTAATTCTGCTGTTGCGAATCTATTCCATATACCGGATTTTGACCTTGGTATGTATATGCCGGATACACTTATTTCCAGAGTCAATGTTGTTGAAAATACTGCTGTCTTAAACTCCGTAATTGTTTCGATAGTCTTTATCGCAGTGTTTTTGGCGCTTACAATTTATGTGTTCAACAAAAGGGATATAAAGTAAACCGCAATAGCTGTGTTAAATAAGATAAGACAGGATGTCGCAAAACGCGGCATCCTTTTTACTTGTCAAATGGTCTAAAAATAAACAGTAGGCAAATAAATTTTTAAATAATGCTCCAAAAGTGTTTATAATTCTTTTATTATATTATTTATCAGCGTTTTTTTTATATAATGTTAGTTGTAAAATTATTTAGTTTTATTATTTGGTAGTATTGGAGGAATCTTAAATGGAAAAGAAAGAGCAAATGTACGAGGGAAAAGCCAAAAAGGTTTTCGCTACTGATAATGACGATTACTGCATTGTTTCCTACAAGGACGACGCTACGGCTTTTAACGGCGAAAAGAAGGGCACTATTGTCGGCAAGGGTGTTGTCAACAACCGTATGTCCAACTTTATGTTCAAGCTTTTAGAGGCCAAGGGCGTTCCTACCGACTTTGTCGAGGAGCTCAACGACCGTGACGCGTTACTTAAGAAGGTCGAGATCGTACCTCTGGAGGTTATTATACGCAACAAGGCCGCAGGTTCTTTCTCAAAGCGCTTCGGTATTCCGGAGGGTACGGCGTTTAAGGCTCCGACACTTGAGTTTTGTCTTAAGGACGACGACCTCGGCGACCCGATGATAAACGAAAGCCAGATTTACGCTATCGGCGCCGCTACAAAGGAAGAAATCGAGAAAATCTCTGAGTACGCCTATAAGGTCAACGAGGTTATGCTTGAGTTCTTTAAGTCGGTAAATGTAGATTTGATAGACTTTAAGATAGAGTTCGGACGTTTCCACGGCGAGATTCTTCTTGCCGACGAGATTTCTCCCGACACCTGCCGTTTCTGGGATGTTGATACTCAGGAGAAACTCGACAAAGACCGTTTCCGCCGTGATATGGGCGGAGTAGAGGACGCATACGCCGAGATGATGAAGCGTGTAGGTCTTTCCGACTAATAATTATTTCGGAGTGTGAATCATTTGAATTATAGTTTTGACAGCTTCCCAAAGGAAGGGCTCCACGAGGAATGCGGAGTTTTCGGAATCTATAGCGACGGCTCTATAAACCCTGCCTACGCGTGTTATAACGGACTTCTTGCGCTTCAGCACAGAGGTCAGGAAAGCTGCGGTATAGCTGTATCCGATGACGGTGTTATCAACTACCACAAGGATATGGGTCTTGTTACCGAGGTATTTAACAATTCAATACTGGATTCATTAACCGGACAGATGGCTGTATCCCATGTCCGTTACTCAACAGCAGGCGGCTCTGTGCTTGAAAACGCACAGCCGCTTGTTATGCGTTATATCAAGGGTACCCTGGCTGTTGCTCACAACGGTAATCTTACCAATTCCGTAGAAATCCGCAAGAGCCTGGAGACCAGAGGAGCGATATTCCAGACTACTATCGACTCCGAGGTCATCTGTTATATGATAGCCCGCGAGCGTATTCACTCAGGCTCCGCCGAACAGGCGGTTATCAACGCCGTGAAAAAGCTTGAGGGCGCGTACTCTTTGCTTGTAATGAGTCCCAGAAAGCTTATTGCCGCGCGTGATCCGCACGGATTCCGTCCGCTGTGTATGGGTAAACTCAACAACACCGTAGTGTTCGCGAGCGAATCCTCGGCGCTGGACGCATGCGGAGCCGTGTTTGTGCGTGATATCGAGCCCGGCGAGATAGTTGTTGTTGACGAGGACGGCGTAAAAAGTATTATGCCGGAGAAGAAAAGCAACAAGTCGCTGTGTGTGTTTGAATATATATATTTTGCCCGTTCGGACAGTTATATCGACGGTATAAGCGTGTATGAAACACGTAAACAGGCCGGACGAATCCTTGCAAGGGAATATCCCGTGGAAGCCGATATGGTAATCGGCGGTCCCGAATCAGGAATCGACGCCGCAATAGGCTACGCCGAGGAATCCGGAATCCCGTACGAAAAGGGTATCGTCAAGAATACTTATATCGGACGAACTTTTATAAAACCCAGCCAGAGCGAGCGTATGAAGTCGGTTCGTATCAAGCTTAATCCGATATCGGATAAGATAAAGGGCAAGAGAGTAGTCGTTATCGACGACAGTATTGTCCGTGGTACGACGATTGACCGTATCACTAATATGCTTCGCTCAGCCGGAGCCAAAGAGGTTCATATGCGTATAAGCTCACCGCCGTTTTTATGGCCCTGTTATTACGGAACCGATATTCCGTCAAGGGGAGAGCTTATCGCTGTTAACCATAATATTGATGAGATTTGTAAGCTAAGCGGCGCGGATACCCTTGGATATTTGCCGGTTTCGTCACTGGACGAAATGTTGGGATTTAAGCCATGCGGTTATTGCGACGCCTGCTTTACCGGCAGCTATCCCGCCCCGATCACCAAGCTCTCGCTGCAGGGCAAGGAACGCGGCGGTATGAATTTCAGCGAAAAAGAAAACTGTGCCTCAAAAGAGGAAAATTAGTGTAAAAACACTGATTAATTCTATATTACCCGCTCGGCTTGTTGTAAGCGGCAACGAGCGATGGCTTAACCGCCATTTACGCCTTATCTGCCCACGGTAAGGTTGTAGGGGTTTTTATAACAATATGTGGGCTGAAAGGCTATGGCGATTGATTATGTCAAAAAATGTATACGAAAGTCCGCTTTCAGCTCGTTACGCGAGCAGTGAGATGAAATATATTTTCTCTCCCGATATGAAGTTCCGTACCTGGAGAAAGCTGTGGATTGCTCTTGCCGAGTCGGAGATGGAGCTCGGCCTGCCTGTTACTCAGGAACAGATTGACGAGCTTAAACAGCATCAGGATGACATCAACTACGAGGTTGCCCAGGAGAGAGAGAAGCTCGTTCGTCACGACGTTATGAGCCATGTTTACGCCTACGGTCAGCAGTGTCCTAACGCCAAGGGTATTATCCACCTGGGAGCGACGTCCTGCTATGTCGGCGACAACACCGACCTCATCATTATGAATGAGGCTTTAAAGCTTGTAAGAAACAAGCTGGTCACAGTTATCCGTAATTTATCCAAATTCGCCGACGAGTATAAGGCGCTGCCGACTCTTGGATTCACTCATTTCCAGCCGGCTCAGCCTACAACTGTCGGCAAGAGAGCTACTCTGTGGCTCCAGGAGCTGTTGCTTGATCTGGAGGACGTGGAGTATCAGCTGTCAAAGGCTAAACTGCTTGGCTCAAAGGGTACAACAGGTACACAGGCCAGCTTCCTGGAACTGTTTGAGGGCGATCACGAAAAATGTAAGGCGCTTGACAAAAAGATTGCCGAGAAAATGGGTTATAAAGGCTGTTTCGCCGTATCGGGACAGACTTATTCCCGTAAGGTGGATTCCCAGTATCTTAACGTGCTTGCCGGAATCGCTCAGTCGGCGTCGAAGTTCTCGAACGATATCAGACTTCTGCAACATCTTAAAGAGGTCGAGGAGCCGTTCGAGAAAAACCAGATTGGCTCGTCCGCTATGGCGTATAAGCGCAATCCTATGAGAAGTGAGCGTATCGGTTCGCTTTCGAGATATGTAATGGTAGACGTACTCAACGGATATTTCACTACGGCTACACAGTGGTTCGAGAGAACTCTCGACGACAGCGCCAACAAGCGTCTCTCGGTTCCCGAAGCCTTCCTGGCTATCGACGGAATCCTCAATCTCTACGCCAACGTAGCCGACGGACTTGTGGTTTATCCCAAGGTTATCGAGGCAAGACTGAGGAAGGAACTTCCGTTTATGGCGACAGAGAATATTATGATGGACGCCGTAAAATACAGAGGAGCTGACCGTCAGGTGCTTCACGAGAAAATTCGTCAGCATTCAATGGCGGCTTCCAGAGTGATTAAGGAAGAAGGCGGAGAAAACGACCTGCTTGAGCGTATCGCCGCCGACGAGGCCTTTGGCGTAACGCTTGAGGATCTCGAAAAGATTCTTCAGCCGGAAAAATATACAGGCAGAGCCAAGGAGCAGACAGAGGATTTCTTAAAGGAAGAAATTGCTCCGATACTCGAAAAATACACAGATTTACAGGACGAGAAGCCTGAGATTAACGTTTAAGGAGAAAAACAATGGTTAAAGCTATAGTAGGCGCCAACTGGGGCGATGAGGGTAAGGGTAAGATTACCGATGTGCTCGCTAACGACAGCGACGTTGTAGTTCGTTTTCAGGGCGGAGCCAACGCGGGTCATACTATAATCAATAATTACGGAAAATTCGCTCTTCATCAGCTTCCGTCAGGCGTATTCCACGAGAATATCACCAATGTAATAGGCAACGGCGTAGCTTTCAGCGTTGAAAACTTTGTTAAAGAGATCAAGGAGCTGGAGGACAGGGGAGTGCCCAAGCCGAAGATTCTTATCTCGGACAGAGCGCAGATTGTAATGCCTTACCACGTGGCGTTTGACTGCTATGAGGAGGAGCGTCTCGGCAAAAATTCCTTTGGCTCCACAAAGAGCGGTATCGCTCCGTTCTATTCGGATAAATACAGCAAGATCGGTTTTCAGATTAACGAGCTCTATGACGATGTAGACAGCTTAAAAGAGAAAATCGCTCACGCTGTAGAGATAAAAAACGCGACCTTAAAAAACCTCTATAACAAGGAAGAAATAACAGTTGACGAGGTTTTCGACAAGCTTATGGAGTATAAAGAACTCCTGGCTCCGTATGTAGGCGATTCTTTTCAGTTTATGAGAAAGGCGATTGCCGAAGGCAAGAACATCCTTCTGGAGGGTCAGCTCGGATCGCTTAAGGATACAGACTTTGGTATCTATCCGATGGTAACTTCCTCAAACACAATCGCCGGCTACGGCGCTGTAGGCGCGGGAATTCCGCCTTACGAGATCAAAGAGGTAATCACGGTTGTAAAGGCTTACTCAAGCGCTGTGGGCGCGGGTGAGTTTGTATCCGAGATTTTCGGCGAGGAAGCCGACAAGCTTCGCAACTTCGGCGGCGACGGCGGTGAGTTCGGAGCTACTACAGGTCGTCCGAGACGTATGGGCTGGCTCGACTTGGTAGCAAGCCGTTACGGATGTCAGGTTCAGGGAGCTACTACCGTAGCGTTTACTGTAATCGACGCTCTCGGTTATCTAGATGAAATCCCGGTATGTGTGGGATATGAGCTTGACGGCGAGGTTATCGACTACTTCCCAAGCACCACTAAGCTTAAGAGATGTAAGCCAGTGCTCAAGACCTTAAAGGGTTGGAAATGTGACGTAACCGGCATTAAGAAATACGAGGATTTGCCCAAGGAATGCCGCGAGTATATAGAATTTGCCGAAAAGGAAATCGGCGTGCATATCGGAATCGTCAGCAACGGTCCGTCCAGAGACGATATTATCTACAGATAAGAGGTCAATATGAGTAAATTGACAGAAAAAATACTCGTTCTCGATTTCGGCGGTCAGTATAATCAGCTTATTGCCAGACGCGTCAGAGATAACAACGTGTTTGCCGAGATCAAGCCGTATACTACTCCGATTGAGGAGATAAAAAAAGAGAATTACAAGGGTATTATTTTTACCGGCGGGCCTAATTCCGTGTACGATATGAGTTCGCCTCATTATGATAAGGAAATTCTTGAACTCGGTGTACCGGTGCTCGGAATTTGTTACGGATGTCAGCTTATCTGCTATATGAAGGGCGGAAGGGTAGAGACAGCCGTCACAAGCGAGTACGGTAAAATCGACGTCAAGGTCGATAAAAAAGACAGCCTTTTGTTCAAGAACATTCCCGACAGCGTTGTGTGGATGAGCCACACCGACTATATCAGCGAGCCTCCGGCGGGATTTGAGATTACATCCCACAGTGCGGATTGTCCGTGCGCGTCTATGGAGAATGCTGATGATAAGCTTTACGCGGTTCAATTTCATCCCGAGGTTACCCATACCGAGTATGGAAACGAGCTGCTGAAAAACTTTATCTTCAACATCTGCGGCTGTACAGGCGAGTGGAAGATGGAAGGCTTTATCGAGAAAACCGTGGAAGCCTTGCGCGCGCAAATCGGCGACAAAAAGGTAGTTCTCGGACTGTCGGGCGGAGTGGATTCCTCCGTGGCCGCGGCGCTTCTCAGCAAGGCGGTGGGCAGTCAGCTCACCTGTGTATTTGTCGACCAGGGACTGATGCGCAAGGACGAGGGCGATTTTGTAGAAAATACCTTCACAAGACTTTTTGATATGAAATTTGTCCGCGTAAACTGCGGTGATGAATTCATTTCCCGACTTAAAGGCTTTACCGAACCTGAGGATAAAAGAAAGATTATCGGCACCGAGTTCTACAAGGTCTTTTGGAACAAGGTCAGGGAAGAGGCTGACGGCGGATTCTTCGCCCAAGGTACTATTTATCCCGACTGTATCGAATCCGGCAAGGGTGACGCGGATAAGATAAAGACTCATCATAATAAAGTCAAAATGCCGGAGGATATCAAGTTTGACGGCATAATCGAGCCGTTGAGCAATCTTTTTAAGGACGAGGTCAGAAGGGTAGGCGAGCTGCTCGGAATCCCGAAGGAGCTTGTTTGGCGACAGCCTTTCCCCGGACCCGGACTCGGAGTAAGAATTATCGGCGAGATTACAAAGGAAAAGATCAGAGTTTTGCAGGAGGCCGACGCCGTATTCCGCGATGAGATTAAAAAAAGCGGAATCGAAAACGAACTCAGCCAGTATTTCGCCGTTTTGCCCGATATCAGGACTGTTGGCGTTATGGGAGACCACAGAACCTACGATCATCTTATCGCAATCAGAGCCGTGACAACAGACGACTTTATGACAGCCGACTTTGCGAGAATCCCGTATGATGTCCTCGCGAGGGTTTCAAGCAGGATTATAAACGAAGTCGACAATGTGAATCGGGTAGTTTACGATATTACCAGCAAACCACCGGGTACGGTGGAGTGGGAATAAGAATGAG
This sequence comes from uncultured Ruminococcus sp., assembly GCA_902787145.1. Lineage (GTDB taxonomy): Bacteria > Bacillota > Clostridia > Oscillospirales > Acutalibacteraceae > Ruminococcoides. The sequence goes on along the minus strand of CADAEZ010000048.1, from coordinate 90 downwards.
TCGCAATACTATTAATCTAAAATATGTAAGAAATAATAAGATATCGAATTGCCTTGGTCCTGTTTGGAAAACCGGCGGACGATTAATTAT
>CADAEZ010000047.1 GCA_902787145.1 uncultured Ruminococcus sp. | reverse complement strand
AATAAAAACTTTTTTAAAAAGTCCCGGATATTTGCAAAGAAGTTGCAAAGAACGACCTGATATACTTTAGTCACAGTCAAAGGAAAAACCGAGACCGGACAAAGAAAACCATCCCCGACAGATAAAAAAGAAAAAAATAAAAACTTTTTTAAAAAGTACGGATATTTGCAAAGAAGTTGCAAAGAACGACCTGATATACTTTAGTCACAGTCAAAGGAAAAACCGAGACCGGACAAAGAAAATCATCCCCGACAGATAAAAAAGAAAAATAATAAAAACTTTTTTAAAAAGTCCCGGATATTTGCAAAGAAGTTGCAAAGAACGACCTGATATACTTTAGTCACAGTCAAAGAGAAAACAAATCCGACGACTCAAAAAACATTTATAAAGGAGAAAGAAAAATGAAAAACTTATTTAAAACAAACACAAACACATTAACAAAAACAAACAAAACAAATTTATTTCAAAAAGGAGAAACAACAATGAAAAACACAAGAACAAAGAAGCACGGCTTCAAAAACAGAATCATCGCGACAGCGTTATCGGCAATCACACTCTTTTCGGTAGGTACAATAGCTTTAACACCTGCCTCGGCGGCGGAAAAAGAATCCATCGGTTCGAAAATCACCTCAACAGTAACCGACTACTTTAAGGACACTTCATTAGGATTTGTAAAGAACACCGCATGGAAGCTTATCGGCCCCGAACTTACAAAGGTAGGATTAACACCAATCCTGAATACCTTCCTCGGAATAGAGGACGAAGGCCCCAGTAATCAGGATATCCTCGACAAGATAGACAAGAGCACCGAGGAAATCAAGGCGGAAATCGCTAAGGTTCTGGACGCGACTATGGAGCTTTCAACAATGACCGCTAGCTATCATCAGCTTCAGATGAACCAGCTCAAGGCAATCAACAGCAACATCGACACAAAAGATTTCAGATCACAGGCTGACGCGGTAGCCGCTGATTTCTCCCACGCAATCAAGAGAATCGACGAGAACAAGGCTAACATCACATGCGACGGCAACGACAAAATCAACAACACTACTTATAAAGCATACAAGGAAATCCTCTCGGATCCAAAGTGTAACGTAAGCGCGTTACAGGCAAACTTTGACGAGATGCTCCGATTCCTCAAGGGTCAGCGTACATCCAACAACAACGAGAACGGCTACCGCCAGCTCACCAATTACTTGATGGACAGAGTAGTTGCGGCAGACAAAGGCCAGCACAGCTTTACTACAACTCCCGATTACTACGGCGCGGTTGACGCAATCAACGCTGAAATCCAGGTTATGGAACAGCAGGTTGTAATGGATTTCGCTATCATCAACGTACTCAACGGTATGCAGTTCCGTGTAAAAGAATACGAAGTTGACCACGGTATCATCACAGTTAATGAGGACGAATCCCCCTACGCTAAATTTGAAAACACAGCAACAGACCTTCAGAAGAGCATGGTTGACATAAACAAGATCTTTGAAGATGTACTGAAAGAAAACAAGAAGATTCCCGACAAGTACGTAGTAGCTGATCTGTATGTTATAGATGGCAACAACACAGTGAAAAAGGGCTGCACATCCTTTATCGACGCTTGGTCACAGGGTATCCACAGCGGTAAAGACTTCAACATCAACGTTCTTAAAGCAGGTCAGTATCTTAAGGCTGACGCAAAGAAGGGCTTCAAGTTCGACGAAAACGTAAAGGGCTTAAACGACAAGGGCGGCTTTGAAATCCCCGCGGGCAAAGATATTTACATCAATTTGGCAAACAAGAAAAACGGCTTTGACTGTTCCGCTAAGAAAGATATGACTCTCTTCACCGTTAACAGCGGCGCCGACTTTGAACTCCACAACGCAAAGATTGAAGGCAAAAACTGCAAGTTCAAAATCCCCGACAACGCAAAGAACACAAAACTTAAGCTTAAATATATAGAATTCAACGATGTCCACGACTATTTCGCTACAGGCGATCCCTGCATCAGCATTGCAAAGAAAGCCGAAAATACTCAGCTCGACCTTAATTGGATTGATTTCAATGTTGAGGGAACATGCCGAATCAAGAACGACGGTAAAAACACTAAAATCTTTGAATGGTACGTAAAACGTGCTTGGGAGCGCGAAGTACGCGGTGAAGAGTACTGGGGAACCTGATAATCAGGCATAAAATCCATATTAACAAAAGAATATCGGCTAAAGCCAAAAAATCCATCCTGTCTGTTAAGGCAGGACGGATTTTTGCGGTTTACAACGTATGATGTTTGGTGTATTATTAAGGTGCATTCTTCGGATTTGTCTGGTCGGAAAAGACGCTCCCAAGACGCTTACTCACAAGGGGGCTGAGGCTCGTGATCAACCTCGCTCAGACAATGGACGAAAAGGGCGGATTAACTATCAAGAACGCTAACAATGACGTCACCGAGATTTTTGAAATGACAGGCCTGACCGAGCTGTTTTCCCTTGAATAATCATATGACAAAAGTTAAAACCCCGACGGAACCTTGTGGGAACCGTCGGGATTTTTGTTAATAATTTGTAAAGCACGGAAGATGTGTCGGATGATATTGAATAATCCGACACCCCAAAAACCCACTGTTTATGCAGGTTAGAGGTTGTTTTTCGGAAGATGTAAGATAAAAACACTTAAAACTATATAAACTAAAAAAACATATATATATTATTTACTATATAGGGTTTATAAAAAATACTATCATCTATATCCAGAGTATAGTTGTTTACTGTCCTATCATATCGACTTGTTCCTATAGAGAAATAATAGATTAGTATTCTCCGCTCAGTTTCTGCTGCGCAGAACGAGCGATGAGCAGCGAAAAGCGTGCCGACGGCACGCTTTTCGTTTGTGTTTATGATTCTGTTTGGCAGTGGGTCGGTTGTAGATTATTATTTAACCTTTACTTTCAGCTTTAATAATACTCCGTTGACTTTTATCTTTAGGGTTGTGGAGCCTTTCTTTAAGCCCTTGACCTTTATGGTTGAAGCGGTTTTGGCGGAGATTATCTTTGCTTTCTTCGTATTGGTATAAACATTCTTAACTGTTGAGGCTTTGCCCTTTATCTTCACCTTTACAGTCTTGCCTTTCTTTACGCTGACACTACTCTTTGAGAGCTTCGGAGAAGAAGTTACCTTAACCTTACAGGTGAGATATTTTCCGTCCTTGAGGTTGGCGTATACAGTCGCTGTTCCCTTTTTAAGCGCCGTCACCTTACCGTTTTTAACCGAGGCGACTTTTGGATTTGAGCTGTACCAGCTTATAACCGTTCCGCCGTTTACTGTCAGGTTAGCGGTTTTGCCTGCCTTTAGGCTTAACGAATTATTGTTAAGCTTTGCGGTCTCGGTACCGGCTGGTGTTATCTTGCTATAGCTGCTCTCATAATCGCCGCTGTCGGCAGGGATAAGATAAAGGCTCAGTCTTGTAAGATATCCGTCGGTGTTCTGCTTGATATAGTACACGCCGTCCTTTGTCTCAACCGCGGAGAATAGCTTTGACGGTTCGGGCTTATAATTGGTGATCGTATAGTATAACGGTTTGGTTGATTTTGTTTCTGTATTAAACAGGAAGGCGTTGCCGCACTCATCCACCGGACAGTCAAGGAACATCAGTCCGTTTTTGACCGCTGTGCAGGCGCCTTTTGCGCGATAAGTAACATGGTGCTGATTGTTAAGATTGTCGCCGACATATGCAAGGTCGGTTGTCTTTTCCCAGTTCGTACCGTCAAAACAGTATACAGACGGAGAGAAAATCGTTTCTATATCATCATTTACGTTAACTGTTTCGTGACCGAATGATACGTAGATTTTGCCGTTGCCGACAGCACATATGTAATCGGTCAACATTTTGGGCATTGGTTTCTCGCGCTTCCAGCTATTTGCTTTGATGTCATAGCTTGCCATAAACGGAACGACGGAATCGTTGTCTTCAAAGCTTTCCTCGCCTATTACGTAGAGCTTTCCGTTCATACCGATAAATTTCATACTGCTCAAATCATACGCGCCGATGAGTTCAGACAGAGGTTTTGTCTCGGTAAAAGTCCATTCGGGTTTATCTGCTGTATAATCTATGGACGCTATGTAAAACTTCGTTTCCGTTTCGTCAACAGAAGCTTCCAAGCCCGGTGTATATTCTGCCGTAATATATCTGAACAGCTTATTGTCAGTATATGCCGGCTGACTGTCCACGTTAAGATTTACAGTAAAAAGATGACGTATATCATAATTGCTGTATCCGTTTTTCTTAAGATACTGCAGTGTAGCTTCCTGTAAATCCGTACCCGCGAAATTGTAGAATTTCGTTCCGTCGAATTTAGAAACGACGCCTGTAGAGATTTCATAGCCATAGAGCGATTCGCCTTCGGTATCTGTCAGAAGATAACGCTCATCAACGTAATAGCGGTCGTTATCCACTGTTCCCGGGAAAAACTCCTCATACACCGGCTGAGGCTTCTTTTGACCCTTGACAATAAAATCACTGATTTTTGTTCGGATTCCGTCGGCGTCGGACAGCATAAACTGTGTGTATGTGCCGAACAGAGCAGTCGCGTTTTTGATTGTTACGGTTTTACCGTCCTTTGAGAATTCGGCTGTCATATTATCCGAGGGCAAGGTTATGATTTTGCCTCCGTCCCCGGAAAGCCTCTGATAGCTCAGCGTATAACCGCCGTTAAGGTTCTCGCCGCTGAGGACTACTGCGTTGTTTTCCATATCGCAGACCGCGCCCGACAAAACAGGATTAGTTTCATCAATCAGGCTGAGGTCGATATATCCGCCCGAAATACACAGGTTGGACAATTCTTCTGTTTTTCTGACCGATGACATAAAGCGCGCGCGGTTTTGCAGCGCGTATTCAGATTGCGACTGTCCTTCCTGAATAGGATAAAGAGAAGCGACTGTGGCGTAAGCTCCTGCCGCTACAGGACATGACATTGACGTTCCCGACATTATATCATAGGACTCGTTCTCGGAAATCTCCGCGTCGGGCTTCGATACAGCTATAGAATCAATATAAAAGCACAAGTCACCCGATGTTATGCCCTCGGTAAAGTCTGTCGAAACACAGAACCCGAAGCCTAATTCGTTCTCTTCGAGCTCATCTGAGCTTATCAGAACATTATCGTCAGTTGTGCCGTTGCAAACGTGAAAGCTCAATCCTTTGTGTCCGGCGTCCAGTTTTTTCTCATCGCTGCCGTTTCCGACCAGCTCGCAAACGCCGTCTTGGTCGACTATGATGTCGCCGCATTTAACAAGACCGTTGATGTCGCCCTGCTGATAATCACAGGAAAAGCATGCCGAAAAATCAGTGTTATCATTGCCCGTTGTCGCCTCATTCTTCTGATACGGGAAATAGAGGAAGTATTTTTCTTCCGGGCAGGCGTTATGTATAGTCACCTTGAGTGATGACGGCTTATCTGATTTTGAGAAATAATTTTTATCCGCGAGAGAAAGCTCACAGGTTGCGGTGCTCTCGGCTTCTTCGTCATCAGTCTGAACCTTGAACACTGACGCTCCGAAGGGCTTGACTGTTTCGTCACAGCCGTAGACAGACGGAGTCGCGGAATTATTTTTGATTTTTGTATCCGCGTTAAAAAGTCCGTAATACTCGGTAGTATCGCTGCGTTTCTCTTTGGATTCGATACTTGGGAAATAAGATTTATACGCTACCGAGGACAACACGTTCATACCGGGAGCAAACAAATCAACCTTAGATCTGCCATAGTTGGTAAAGCCCGCGGGCTTACCGTTGATATCCGCGGCGCCTATCGTTACCTTATACGGTGACGAACCTCCGCCCGGTGTGAATGGCGTGTAATCTATATCGGCGCTGTCGTTGCCGGCTGAGAAGAAGCAGAGGATACCCTCCTCGCCCAAACGGTTGACAATCTCGTCGTAGATCTCACTAAGTCCCTGGCTGCCCCAGGAATTGCTGACAACAACGATATTTACACCGCGCTGCTTTGCTTTGAGAACATAATTGAACGCGCCCAGCTCCCTGTAGCTGTTCAGGTCTTCGGTTTCTCTGCCCTCGGGAGTGGCTGTAGAAAGCATCATAAGCTTGACATTCGCCTTTGACGCTGTGCCTGCGATTCCGACACCGTTGTCAGCCTGAGCGGCGATATTACCCGAACAGTGAGTGCCGTGGCCGATTGTATCGCTTATATCCTCGCTGTCAACGGCAAAGTTGTAGCCGTGCTCTCCGGCCAGACCGATGTTCCCCGGATTTGTCCAGAGCATATTTTTTAAATCCTCGTGCTCCGCGTTAATTCCTGAGTCCATAACGGCGACGACAACCTCTTTCTCTTTTCCTGTCAGCTTGTTCCAGGCGTCGCCCGCGTTTGTGGAAAGATAGCTGTCCTGTTTATATCCGCGGTTGCTGACTTTTTCGCCGTTCTTGTTTTCGGCGACCGGAGTATTGGACTGGTAGTTGTAGAAATTAAGCGCGTCGTTAAGCGAGTAATCGTAGCTGTTGGGCTTTGTGAGATAATTCGGCTCAACAGACTCAACCCCCGGATTTCCGGAAAGCCTATCTATCATAGCGGCTGTATCATATTTTTCGGAGCTGACACGCGCTACCGTCAAATCATCAGTGAAGGTGATAGAGTCCATCAGGGTAAAATCATCACCGAGACTGTCCGAGATAATACCGACCTCTGACTTCGCATTCTTAGCCGCTTCCGACGCTTCGCCTACGGCCTTCAAACTGTTGCCGTAAGAAGAGTCCACGTTGGTGAGCTTTCTGGCGGCTTTTAAAGTGGTTTTGCTGTTCTTGACCGCGTCGGACCTAAACATAACGATAACTTCGTTTTCAGCGTAGGTGCCGTGTTTAAGTTCAGCGCTACCGCCTTTTTTATCCGCGGCGAACGCGGTTGGTATAACCGAAAGCAGTATAAGCGCGCATAAAAAAACGGGTAGAACACCTTTTTTAAAATGCTTTTTCATAACCTCATCTCCTGAATCAATTAATATATCTATCATAACAGAAACTTAATAAAATGTCCATATTAATCAGGAAAATTGGTTTTTATATATCCGGGACTATTGCGTTGTTTTCCGGATCGCAAACAGGAATTTCAGATAAAAAAGTCGAGGTTTTCAGCAGTGTACAAATGATACACACGAAAAAGTTATATATGCGGCGCTTATGCCATTAAAAAACAAAAGAGCACCAAATATGAATTTGATGCTCTATTGATGATATTTCTTACAATCATCAATACGATCAATCCCAGTACCAACAAGATAGAGGGATAGTCATATTTCAGAAATTCAATAAACGTAAATTCCATTAAAAACCATCCATTTTCCTATAATATGCCACTATTCTAACATATTTAAATGATAAAATCATTACCAATTGACAACATTAGATAAAATCTTTTAAAAATTTTTAATAAGAATATACATAGTGACGCCCGCCCTGCCGAATGTCCGGCAGGGCGGGTGTAATGGTTTATTAATTTGTATCATAGTTTATACGTTGAATACTCTGACCATCTTTACTTTGAATAATTTATATTCGCTGATTCCGACTTCATAATAGGTTCCGAGTATTGATTTCAGCCACTCGTCATCCCACTGCTGATAGCTGAAGAGCTTGAGGTCAACAACTGCCTTGTTTCTGTCGCCGGATTTGTTTCCCTTGACTGTTATTAAAGTATATCAGGCCAATCTTTGCAAATATCGGGTTTTTTATAAAATTTTTAAAATTATTTACTTTTCATTCCAAATTGATTATGTTATAATGAAATAATCAATTATATGAGGATAAAAGTGTGAAAGCTCACATTTATCCGAATTACGCCTTATCCGCCCACGATAAGGTTGTAAATAATAGACTATTTGTGGGCGGAAAGGCTAAGGAAATTATTATGGCATTATTTGGAAAAAAAGAAAAGAAAACCGTATCAAATATGAGCAGCAAAAGCCATTTGGACATCGAGGTAAATAAAAGCGGAGCAGAATACACATTCGTGCTCAACGGCAGACTTGACACAATAACTTCTCCCGACCTCGACGCTAAGGTCAACGAAGTGACACCTGACGCCGAAAAGCTGATCTTTGATTTAACTAATCTGGAATACATCTCCAGCGCGGGACTTCGTGTTCTTCTCGGAGCGACACAGGCTATGGAAGATAAGGGAGAGATGGTTGTCCGCAACCTCACTGAGTCTGTTAAGGAAGTTTTTGAGCTTACAGGCTTCAACCGTCTGTTCGCCATTGAGTAAGAAATCTGTTACCCTAACGGAGAGAGCTTATGATTAATAAACTTAAAGATATCAAAATATACGGATTGATTTTCACCATATTGTCAACCCTTTTTATTATGGTGTTCGGCACTTCCTTTTTCATCGAAGCAAGACTGCAGCCGTTTCTGTATAATGTAGGCATAGATTCAATGGGAACGATTATCTGCGCGGCGCTGTTTTACGGATGTATGAGGCAGGGAGAAAGCGGAATAAGGTTCTTCAGGTTCCTTATACTATCGGTATGCGCCAGCTTTGTCGTCAACGAAGTGATCTGTTATACCGTGGCAATGCCTGATTATCGTATGGTTTGTTACGTTTTCTGCTTATTGAGCAAGCTTATCGATCTTGCAATGATCTTCCTCTTCTATCTCTACGTAAGAGAAACGCTCGGATTTGAGAGTAAACTCGCTAGTGTCGCGGAAAAACTCCTCCCCATACTATTGATCGTTCAAACAATCGTTTTGCTGAGTAATATTATCACACCTGTTACCTTCACCGTTGATTCCAACGGTATGTATCAGGAGACCGGTTTTTATATAATAGAGGAAGTTTTCCTTGCAGTGACGAGTATTCTTACGACCGTAATGATATTTATGTCTCACAACCCTTTCAGCCAGAAAGCGGCTGCTCTGACATTCATCTTCCTACCGCTTATCGAATACGCAATGCTCGGCGGCAGCTTTGGCGAAGCCGCTCAGTACAGTATCATTCTGATGTCGCTTATCATTATGTACTGCGTCATTTCCAATGTAAAGAGCAGAAAGCTCGCGGCGACGGAGACCGAGCTCAATATGGCTACAGAGATCCAGACGAGTATGCTCCCGTCTGATTTCCCCGCTTTTCCCGATCGCGCGGAGTTTGATATTTATGCTTCGATGGATCCGGCTAAGGAGGTCGGCGGAGATTTTTACGATTTCTTTATGATTGACGATGATCATCTTGCGATAGTTATAGCGGACGTGTCCGGAAAGGGCGTTCCCGCGGCGCTGTTTATGATGTCGTCAAAGATTTATATCAGCGATCACGCCACTATGGGAGGCTCTCCCGCGGAGATACTCGAAAGAGTAAACAAACTTGTTTACGCTAATAACGATGCAAATATGTTTGTGACTGTATGGCTGGGTATACTCGAAATCAGCACAGGCAAGCTTATCAGCTCGAGCGCAGGCCATGAGTATCCGATGATAAACCAAAACGGCAAATACGAGATTCTTAAAGACAAGCATGGGCTGGCGGTTGGAGCTATAGGAATGTCCAAGTATGTGAATACAGAAATACAGCTCAAAAAGGGCGACAGCATATTTGTATACACAGACGGCGTCGCTGAGGCTACAGACGCTAATAACGAACTTTTCGGTACCGACCGCACTCTTGAAGCGCTCAACGCTGTTTCGAAATCTGCTTCCCAGAAGGATATACTGGAGGGCGTACGCGCCGCGGTTGACGCTTTTGTAAAAGAAGCGCCTCAGTTTGACGATCTGACGATGGTCGGATTGAGATACTACGGTCCTCAGGAAAATACCGCAGCTGAGGGACAATAATGAAGGAACTTATAGTTGAAGCCGACAGGATGAATCTCCCTGAGGTACAGATGTTTATTGATGAGCAGCTTGAAGAAGCGGGATGTCCTATGCTTACCCAGACGACTATAGACATAGCTGTTGAGGAACTGTTCGTTAACATCGCAAGCTATGCTTACGGCGACGGTAACGGAAATGCTGTAGTTCAGGTAACTTTGCATAAAGAACCTCTTTCTGTAGAGATAACCTTTATCGACAGCGGAGTGCAGTACGATCCTCTCGCAAAGGCTGATCCCGACACAACGCTTTCGGCTAAGGAACGCAAAAAAGGCGGGCTCGGCATCTTTATGGTGAAGAATACTATGGACAATGTCAGCTATGAATACAAGGACGGCAAGAATATTCTAACCATAAAGAAAAACCTGAATTAAAACTTATACTGGAGAAAATCGTATTTTCAGCTCGGACCGCTTCACTTATCACATTATTGGGCAATATTGTCCGTGATAATAGGAATCGTCTTTCTCATTATAGTTAAACGAAAGAACAAGAAAGAAAAAAGATAATTTAATTAAAATGCCCCTTGGTTTTATTCCTGGAATAATTCCAAGGGGTTAAAATATTAAAAATCAGTTTATCAAAATTAAGGTAAAAATATTTTAACTACAGCGCCTCTTGTGTAATCATAATTTCATTATTTGAAATATAAGTTTAAAACTCAAGAGCTTATATAAAAAAGTTGTGTCGTATTGACACCGGATGTTGATTTTTTTCTCATATTATGATAATATCATTATATATGCATAGAGATATGTATATAAATATTTTAAGGAGAGAAATAAATGAAATTTCCATACGCATCAAAAGGCGTTAGCAAGATTTTTAACGCCGAAATCATTTCTTTAATTGCGGCTCTGATTGGCGGAGTCGGTATGGTTCTGAGCCTTGTCGCGGTTTCGGGAAACGTTGATAAAAGCACTTCCGAAACTCTTATTATCGCCACGGGAGCCTTTGTAATTGTTGCAGGTATTATGATTGCCGTTGCGGGAATTATGAGTATAGTCGGCTATTTCCAGGCGGGCAAGGACGAGGTTAGCTTTAAGAAAGCTATTTTATGTGTGCTTTTCAGTATATTATTTACCGTTGCGGCGTCTTTCTTCGCAAACCAGACAGGTTTCTTTGGATGGATCTGCACTATCCTGACGTTGGTGGGTAATATTTGCAATATGCTCGCGACTATTTTCCTTATCTTAGGTCTGACGGCTCTGTCCGTTAAATGCAACAGACCCGATATGGTTAAGCACGGCAAAGATATGCTCACGACTCTGGTTATCTTATACATATTGACATTTGTTCTGAATTTCTTTATTCGCTTGGGCGCTGAATCTACAGCTTTCGGCTCAAGTATCGTTGAATGGTTATCGGGCTTATTGCTTTGCTTTACCGTATTCCTCTACATTTTCCAAATTTACTTCCTCGGCAAAGCTAAAAAGATGCTCAAAGAATACTAAATTGTTTTTTTACGGTGTTGCTACGTTTATTGAACGCCGTAACGTCGTTAAAATAATTATGGAGGTTTAAAAAATGAAAAAAGTATTATCACCTATTAGTGTGGTTCTTGCGCTTTTGATCCTTATCAGCGCGGCTTTACCGCTGACCGCGTCCGCGGCTGAGGACGAAATCAGCGCGAAAGACACCACGGCGCATATCTACAATATGGATAAAACCGAAACGCTGAAATGCGTTTTCAAAAGCAGTATGCCCGATATGGCATTTATTTCTACGATTGACTATTTAAAGCGTGTCTATGTTGACGAGCCGACCGAGGTTAAGAACGCGGACGGTACTTACACGATTACCAATCCTAAGGGAACAATGGTTATCGACCCCGAAAAGGATACGCTTCATTTCGATAGTTTTGAGAACTTTGTCTCTGCTAAGGAAAACGCGGACGGCACCGAACTGGACGTGACTTACGTCAAGGAGTACGCGCCTGTAAATGAGGGAGAAATAAAAGGTCTCGATCTTGATCTTTCGCCTTATAAAATTGATATTATCGAATATGACGGAGAAACCTATTTCCCCGTATCGACAATCGGACTTCTTTTCGGCGCAACCTATAATACGGCGGTGTATTGCGAAGACGAGGTTTATTTTATCCATACTTCCGATATAGTAATGGGAAACTGTTATTTCCAGAA
>CADAEZ010000046.1 GCA_902787145.1 uncultured Ruminococcus sp. | reverse complement strand
CGGTTGAAGATCTGAATAGTAAAACAGACCCATCACCTGTTATCGCGTTGGGATATAGAACGACAATAGACCGAAACGAAGCGATTAAAGACATAATTCTCCGTGTAAGTTCAAGTAATGATTCTCCTGAAAGTCTTTCCTACGACGGCAGAACCTATTATCGCTGTGATTGTTATACAGAGAGTTATACACATTTTACCGACATTCACGGAGATATCGACTGCGGAACAGGCGGCAAATACATTCATCTGTATTATACTAAGGAAATATCAGCGAACAGCCATGACGCGATTACAGCTATCACCGCCGACACCAATTCAAGCGGAGCGGTTATCAACACAAGCGGCGACACGCAGTCCGTTGAAACAGGCGATAACCACAGTGACGATTATTACCTGCATACGACGCTCGCGGATCCAACCGTCAGCTATATTGATACAAACGGCACGATAAAGTCCGCGAACGCTGAAACTCTGACAGCTTCAACTAACACACTTTTAGGCGGCTGGTACGCGGTTACAGAGGACGTAGTGAACAATAACCGTCTTACCTGTTCGGGTAATGTTAATCTTATTCTCTGCGACGGAGCGACATTGACCGCCCATAAGGGCATTACCGTATCAAGCGGCAACAGCCTTACAATCTGGCAGCAGAACAACGGCACGGGAGCACTGACAATTGATAATTGCACAGGGCAAAACGCGGGTATCGGCGGTGGCTCCGGTCAAAACGCGGGAACGATAACCATCAACGGCGGCGTTATCAACGTCATCGGCGGTATGAGCGCGTCAGGTATCGGCGGCGGATTCGCGGCAAACGCGTCCGTCATTACCATCAACGGCGGCACTGTCAACACAAACGGCGGCGTCGGTATCGGCGCGTACGGTTCAGAATACGCAAGCGGAGGAAGCATCACTATAAACGGCGGAATTGTCCGCGCTACAGGTGAACATTACGGTATCGGTTCCGATTATGAAAATGTTCCTTCGAGCTGTACCGTGACATTGAATTATTCCGACCGCACACAAAAGAATATGTCTGTCTATGTTACTGCGGAGCATGATAATCCGCCTTTTAACGCTGATGTTACTTTCAGTAAAAGCTTTTATGACAAGGCTTCTATGACAGAATACTCTGCGGGATATTTCAGTAATACCGACAGCCTCAACGGTAAAACACTGATTCCGAACGTGAACGGCTGGGATGTTCTTCAGCAGCAGATTAATGACGCTGAGAGCGGCGATACAATCAAGCTCGGCGGATATAATTATTCCGCAAAAAGCGGCGACAGCGCTTTGGTAATACCCGAAGGCAAGACCGTCACGCTCGACCTCAACGGCTATACAATCAACCGTAATCTCAGCGCAGCAGCTGAAAACGGCAACGCGATTACCAACAACGGCACCCTGACCTTAACAGGCGGCGGCAAGATAATTGGCGCTAATAACACATCAAACGGCGGCGCTGTCCTGAACAACGGCACGCTCACAATAGAGAACGCCGAGCTCAGCGGCAACACAGCATATAAAGGCGGAGGCGTATATAACAGCAGCGGCGCGGTATTGATTATCAACGGCGGCAGTATTAAGAATAACACCACCAATCAATACCACGGCGGCGGTATCTGCAACTACGGTACTGTTACTATAAATGACGGTACAATCTCTTATAACAGTACACATCAGGGCGGTAATGGCGGCGGTATCTTTAACGAAAGTGTATTGAATATAAACGGAGGAACAATCAAAAACAATACGTGCCGTTCCAACGGCGGCGGCATTTACTTCTCCGCCGGTTCAATAAATATATCGGGCTCACCTGTTATCACCGGCAATAAGAATTCCGATAACAATGATAATAATGTTGATTTGTCAGACAAGAAGATAACCGTTAGCGGCACTCTTTCCGAAAGCACGAAAATCGGCATTACCGGCGCAGGCGCGGGCGAGGTCATCACACAGGGGCTCAGCGGCAAAGGCAGTGTTCAGAACTTCTTCTGCGACTACAGCGGCTATCTTATCTGCGCCAACAGTGACGGCGAGGCGATTGTTGTCAACACGCACACAATTACGATTACCGAACAAGGAAACGGCACCACAAGCGTTGACGCCGAGAACAACAAAGCTGCGGCGGGCGATACCGTAACTGTCACAGCCGAGCCGCAGGCGGGATGTTATGTTGAGCTCATTTCGTATAAGCGGAACAATTACGAGGGCGTTACAATCCATACGGGCACCGAGGATAATCTTAATCAAACAGTCAACGCACAGTTCACAATGCCCGACGGAAGTGTAGAAGTAACGGTAGCATATAAGCAGAAGCCCATAAACTATGTTGACGTTGACGGCTCAGAACAAATCCTGACCGAATACACCTTAGTAAACAGCACTATGCAGTCTATGTCGACGGGATGGTATGTTGTTTCGGGTGATATAGTTAATAACAATCGTATCGCTGTAAGCGGAGACGTTAATCTCCTGCTGTGTGATTCTTCACAGTACAGCTCCGTCGGCGGCTTCAAGGTCGAATCGGGCAACAGCCTGACAATCTGGCAGCAGGAAAACGGCACGGGCAGGCTTGTTATTGATGCGAGCAGTTCAGGCAGCTCGGGCAACGCCTGCATCGGAAGCAACAGCGGAAGCCCATTCTACAGCGTTCCGTACGGCGATATCACTATCAACGGCGGTATTCTTAATTTAACGGCAAAGAGCAACAATCCCGCAATCGGCTGCGGTAGCGCTTTATCCGGTAGCCCGGGCAATGGAACTATTACAATAAACGGCGGTACAATCACCGCTACAGGCGGCAGCGGCTCGGCGGCTATCGGCTGCGGCTCAAATACCTCGGGCGGCAGTATCGTAATTAACGGAGGCAATGTTACCGCTCACGGCAGTATCGGAGGCTCAGGCGCCGATATCACGCTGAGCTGGACAAACCGTTCCGACAGCATTTACGCAGACAGCTACAGCGGAACGTTTACTCTCTCAAAAGCGTTCCGCGACGAAAACGATAATAAATATGAAGAGGGAGCAGTCGTCAACAACTCCCCTCTCGCAAATAAAAACCTGACACCTTACTTTGCGCTCGAAAAGACCGAAGCTAAATCCGCGGATATCTTTACTGAAGGTAATATAGAATATTACACGGACAACGCCAGCAAGTTTTACAAAAAAGAAAGCGGCCTCTACACCGAGATCACTCAGGAGCAGACAGTCATTCCCGCGTTGATTAATCAGACTATAACTCCTGACTCGGAAAACGATGTTATCGCTGCGCAGAATCCTGAAATCGCCTCAGAAGGCTATATAGGCGCGCGCTTCCTCGGCTTCCAGAAGAAAGCGCTCACTCACGAAGAAACGAAGTCAAACAGCCTGCGCTTCATAACAGAAGTCAGCTCGGAAATCCTCGAAAAGCTCAACAGCGATGACGATTTTGACTACGGCTTTATATTTGCCGCAGTTAATGAAAACGGTACGGCAAATTACAATAACCTCACTGTTGACAGCAACAAGGCGCATATTTACAGCTGTAAAAATACAACAAATACTGTGTCGGGAGAATTCGGAAACACCGATTTCAACTCAACCGATTACAAGTACATAACCGCGGCGGTCAACGACATTCCGAACAATGTTAAATTTGTCGCGCGCTTCTACATAACCTATAAAAACGGCGAAACGCGTTATGCCGACTACGGCACAAGCGGTGCGACAGGTGTTGTGTTCAATACATCAACTTATCTTTAATCAAGGAGGAAAAGATAATGAAATACTTTTATACAACTCCCGAAATTAAGATTGAAGAGCTCGAAAGGAAAGATGTTCTCTGTACATCAGGAACAGGTACAGACGACCCCACCCGCAACGGAGTTTATAATATAGAAGGCTCAGCAAGAAGCTGGACTATAGAGGATTCGCTCTAAAGGCTGTGATTTAATTTGGGAAATAATTATAAACGAATTGAATATGTTAAACCAACCGAAGATGAAATAATATCCGATCCTGTAGAAAGATTTCTGGTAAAGCTTAATGACTTTAAGCAGTCTATGGGACTTTGGTATTCTTTGTTTGCACATAGGATATTTCCGTTTTTACTCTACATAATTCCGGTAAATGTAGTTCTCGGACGAGTTAACGGTTATGTGCAAAGTCGTTTTCTTCCTGACATATATTTGAACGGAACGCCTTTGCTGGTAATGTGGATTATCGTGATGGCAGTTTTTTTGGCAGTTGCAATTTTTGCTCCGAAAGCGGCAACGGTAATTGAATTTGCAATCGGATTCGGTTACTTGTTCTTCGCGTTCAAACATCATCTGTTCAGAAACGCTCTCGGTTATTCCGTGTTGATTGGAATGATAGTATTCCTGCTTATAAAGCTTGTGTTTCTTGTTTTTGAAATCATACGTCTGAAAAAGTTTGCGGGCGATAAGAAGAACCGCATAGAGCGCGACGAAAGCGGACGAGTTGTCCGCACCGTTGAGGAGGACGTGTATTTTACAAAAGTAACCAACAGCGAGGCGGAGTTACATACTGTTGAAGATGATGTAGTTTTCTCTGATAGCACCGACGAAGAACTCACGGCTCCCGTAACGGACGATAATGTATATTATATAAGAAATGACAAGAATGAAAACGATACACTGATGTCGGATGATGATTTCTTTTTCGGATAATCAATTAAACGAATATAATAATCAAGGTTGTGTAAATCACAGCCTTGTTTACTTAAAAGGTAAATACTATAAGCTTGTGAAAGGTTTTGGTTATATGAAAGCTATGGAAAGAATAGGTGAGTTTTTCGGCAGATTTATGGCTCTGATTGTACTTGCTGTAGCGGCTTTGGCGCTGTTTGTTCCGCAGTCGTCGCTGTGGATAGACACCTCGTGGGTTAACTATCTGCTTATGGTTATAATGTTCGGAATGGGACTTACGATGAAGCTAAAGGACTTTGCACTCGTTATCACCCGTCCGAAAGAAATAATAATCGGCTGCGCGGCTCAGTTTATAATAATGCCGCTGCTTGCGTTCGGACTGTCTTATGCGTTTAGTCTTGATCCCGCTCTCACGGCTGGCGTGGTGCTTGTAGGAACCTGCCCGGGCGGAACATCAAGCAACGTAATTACATATTTTTCAAAAGGCGACGTCGCTTTATCTGTCGGTATGACGAGCGTAAACACCCTGCTTGCACCTTTGCTAACTCCCGCGATAACGTGGCTCTTGCTTCAGAAAACCGTCGCGGTAGATGTGTGGAGTATGTTCTGGAGCATTATATCGGTTATTCTCATTCCGATAGCGCTCGGATTTATAATCAACAAGCTGTTTTCAAGGTTTACCGAAAAGATTGTGACGATTTTGCCTGTTGTTTCCACAATCGGCATTTGTATGATTGTAGCAACGGTAGTATCACATAATGCGGAGAAGATTTACACAAGCGGAGCGTTGGTGCTGGTTGTTGTAATTTTGCATAATCTTCTCGGCTACGCCTGCGGCTTCGGAATCGGTAAGCTGTTCAGGATGACTCCCGAAAAGACAAAGGCGATATCAATAGAAATCGGTATGCAGAACTCAGGTTTGGCGACAAGCCTCGCGACGACTGCTTTCCCTAATCTTGCGATGGCAACTGTTCCCGGCGCTGTATTCTCGGTATGGCACAACATCTCGGGCGCGATTCTTGCGAGCTTTTACAGAAGATGGCACAGTACAAAATAAGGAGGAGATTATTTATGGAAGCGATTCAAACATTTGATTTTTCTATTTTAAACGGAATACAGAATTATCTTAAATGCGGATTTCTGGACGGGTTTACCGTGTTTTTAAGCTACCTGACTACATCGGGAATAATTTGGATTGCGTTGGGAGTTTTGTTATTGTTTTTCCGTAAAACACGTACCGCGGGAATTGTTCTGCTTGCGGCGTTAGCGGTAGGATTTTTGACAGGCGATGTTCTGTTGAAGCACATTGCAGCGCGTCCCAGACCGTTTACAGTTACAGATTTTACACTTCTAATAAAAGCGCCTTCGGGTTCGAGCTTCCCCTCAACGCACAGCTGTCTAGCCGCGGCGGCAACAACGGTTCTTCTTGTTAAGAAGAGAACGCTCGGATTTGTTGCTTTAGCTTTAACTGTATGTATCGCGTTTTCACGGCTCTATCTCTATGTTCATTTCCCGACAGATGTTCTTTGCGGACTACTGCTTGGCGTGTTGTGCGCTTTATTGATGTTATGGATTTCCAAGCTTATAGGATTGGAAAAAAAGATAAACAAAAAGAATTGAGGAGAAAAGGTATGAAGACTAAATCAATTATTGCTGTTTTGACAGCGGTTATAATGGTGTTTACATCAACGATTTGCCTTTCAGGCTGTCAAAAGGAGAACGACGGAAAAGTAGAAAATAATGATTTGTACTTTACAAATCAGGAGGTCAAAGACTCGCCAAAATGGGTTACAAAACTCGACGCGACAAAAGACGCTGAGCAGTTGATTGTAGTAGCAGCTGTTGACAAGACAACTGCCTATGTCACAATGCACGAAAAGCAGGACGGCAAATGGCAGCAGATTATCGCCACACCCGGCTTTATCGGTCTTGACGGTCTCGGCGACGCTAATATCGATGATTGCTACACTCCTGTCGGAACCTTTACTATCGACAAGGCTTTCGGACTTGCCGACGACCCCGGCTGTCAGATGGAGTACACTAAGGTAGACGATAACTACTATTGGTCGGGCGACAAGAAGAATCACTTCAACGAGCTTGTAAACATCAAGGACGTACCGAAGCTTGATACCGAAAACAGCGAGCATATCGCGGATTATGACTACGCTTATCAGTACGTTTTGAATATGGGCTGGAACTCCGAGTGCGAGTACGAAAAAGGCTTTGCGTTCTTCTTTCACTGCTACAGAGTCAACCGTACATACACGGGCGGTTGCGTAGGCGTACCCGAAAACATTATGAAGTTTATTATGCAGCACGTAAAGCCCGGTTGCAAGATTACAATTGATTCGCTTAAGAATATGAACGGCGACCTTGATGAAGGTTATTAATTATCAAAAGGAGATTATATTTTATGAAGTCTGTAGCTAAAAGAACTGTAACAGTCATTCTGTCTGTTATTTTGGCGGTAATGTGTTTTGTCTCTTGTACAAAAGAAAAACGCGAAGCAAGCGCTGTAATTGAGGATATTATTACATATCACGGCTGTTATGATACTCAGGCTGACGTTAAGGTCAACGAGCTTTTAAACGAGCTTAACGATATTGACAGTAAGCAGGGTGAGCTGTGGAAGAACATAATGGACTATTGGAAGTACGCCAATACGGATTTAACGGTTAATATCGACAAGCTTCCCGATAACCTGTCTGACAAAAACAATCTTGCGCTTGTCGTTCTCGGCTTTGAACTCAACGACGACGGCACGATGAAGGATGAGCTAATCGGCAGGCTCAACGTAGCGCTTGCCTGCTCAAAGCAGTATAAGAACGCTTATGTTATCTGCACGGGCGGCGGTACGGCTAAGAACAACAAAAAGGTTACCGAGGCGGGACTTATGGGCGACTGGCTCATTAAGCACGGGCTTGATAAAAACAGGCTGATTATTGAGAATAAATCGCTCACAACCGCTCAGAACGCCGAGTTCTCATACGGTATAGTGCTGAAAAAATATCCCGAAATCAATTCCGTCGCGATTATAAGCAGCAGTTATCATATTGCGTGGGGTTCGCTTTTGTTTGAGGCGGAGTTTATGAAGTACGCTATGGAAAACGACGTTCCCGAAATTCACGTTGTCTCTAATGCTGCCTACAAAACCTCCAATGAAACCTACAAGGAAAGCGAGATCCTCCGTTGGGAAACAGGCGGTATGCTTCAGCTTGTCGGCAATAACGACCTCGCTATGAAGTATTATTACAACGAATACGAAAAGCCGAAGTTATAATCAGAAGTTCCAAAACGCGTTAATGGGATTTTGGTATAAATATAGATTAAATAATCAGAAAACAGGAGTGTTGATTATGAAGAAAATTATTGCAGGTTTTTTAGCTATGATTACAATTGTTTCAGCGGCAGCGCTGTCAGGATGCGGCGATACAAATACTGTATCTAAAACTGAAACCACAAAAACTGCCGCTATGTTTTCAACACCGAGAGAACGCCTTTCGCTTGAAGCGGAGGACTCTCCCGAATGGGTAACGAAGCTTGACGCGGCTAAGGACGCAAAACAGCTTTTTGTAGTTGCGGGTTATGAGAAATCTACAGCGTGGATTTCTATGCATGAAAAGGATGAGAACGGGAAATGGAAAATGCTGACCTCTACCCCCGGTTTCATAGGTATGGAAGGTTTAGGAAAAACCAAGGAAGGCGACTTGAAAACGCCTGTAGGAACATTTAAGTTCAACAAAGCTTTCGGCATAGACGACGACCCGGGATGTGCCATCGAGTATACTAAGGTGGATGATGATACCTACTGGTCGGGCGACAACAAAGCAAACTATAATCAAATGGTAAGCATTAAGGATTTCCCGAATTTAAACACCGAGGACAGCGAGCATATTGTTGACTATAAATATGAATACCGCTATTGCCTGAATATCAGCTATAACGAGGACGGAACCGCTGGAAAGGGCTCGGCAATCTTCCTTCATTGCTTCGGCGACAGAAAGCCCCGCACAGGCGGATGTGTCGCAATTCCAGAGGAGCAGATGTATTATGTTATGCAGCACGTAAATCCCGATTGCGTTGTTGTAATTGATTCTATGGAAAAGTTAGGTGCGGAATTCTAAAATATTTGGAAATCAAACGGAGGATTTAATTATGAAAAAAATAATTGCGTTGCTCTTAGCGCTTATATTTGCCATGTCACTTGTCGGCTGCGGAGATACAAATACTAAATCAGATACTGAAACGAAAGCAACCGAAGCGGCAAAGACTAGCAGCATTGACTATATGGCGATTGTCAACAAGACGCACAAGCTCCCCGATAACTGGGAGAAAAATCTTAAGACAGTTAAAATGACTAACTCTATTAAGGACAAGGTCGAAGTTGAGAAAAAAGCATACGACGCTTACCTTAAGCTTAAGGCTGACCTTGAAAAAGAGGATATTTATGTAGACCTCGATTCCGCTCGCAGAAGCGTAAAGGAACAGCAGAGGATTATGGACGAATTCACCGAGGAATACGGCGCAGATTATGCGGCGAAAACCGTCGCAAAGCCGGGCTATTCCGAGCACCATACAGGACTTGCTCTCGACCTGTATCTTATTGTAGACGGCAAGGATGTCGTAGAGAACGAGGATATGATAAAATACACTGACATCTGGGCGAAGATTCACGAAAAGCTCGCCGATTACGGTTTCATCCTCCGCTATCTCGACGGAGCCGAGCATATCACAGGCTACGGCTATGAGCCCTGGCATATCCGCTATATCGACGACATAGATAAAGCTAAGGAAATCACCTCAAAGGGAGTGACCTTTGAAGAATATCTCGGAACCTATACAGGCGGCGATGTAACTGTTGATTACGGCAAATCAAAAATCTATAAAGAAGACGATTTAAAGGACGCTGTAATTCAGATAAAGTGTCAGTTTGCTTTCTGGGACGGCTGCGAGCTTAAAAGTATTCGCTACGCGGGAGATGAAGCTGTTACAGACAAGAATTTAAAATGGCTCAACAAGATTAATCCCGACGGCAAGTATAAAGAAATCGCCGAATTCCTGATGGATTTCCATTCGCCTAAGGAAAACAATAAAACCACGCTCACCACCGATAAGGAATATAAAGACTATCAGTGGTGGCTCGCAAAGGATAAAGACGGCGGCTGGGAAATTGTCACCAGCGGTTACGGAGAACAATAATGAAAAGCTATAAATCAGATGTTACCACAGACCCCTCGGGGTTTGTGGTACTTGCCGATTATGTGCCTAATGTTATTCAGGAAATCCGATATTACTCAACCTATAATTTTATAGGTGAGCGAATTGACGGTTATGAGGAGCCGTGCGCTTTAATCACTAAAGAAGCGGCGCGAGCGCTTAAAGCTGTCAGCAACGAATTGTTTGTGCAGGGCTACAGGCTCAAGGTGTTCGACGCGTATCGTCCCGTATGCGCTGTAAAACAATTTGTGCTGTGGGGAATTGAGGATACGGATATACGAATGA
Organism: uncultured Ruminococcus sp.; assembly: GCA_902787145.1. Taxonomy (GTDB): domain Bacteria; phylum Bacillota; class Clostridia; order Oscillospirales; family Acutalibacteraceae; genus Ruminococcoides. Next base: position 13,535 of record CADAEZ010000046.1, on the reverse strand, counting down.
AGCCGTATTTTTACCCCGATTTAGAAAAGCAGGAGCTGTTCGAGGAGGGATATATCGCGAAACAATCCAGCCACAGCAGAGGCAGTACGATAGACTTAACCTTGCTTGATATGAACACGGGAAAGGAAGTCGATATGGGAAGTCCTTTCGACCTGTTCAGCGTAGTTTCTCACCCTGACTATAAAGGAATTACCGAGGAACAGTACGCCAATCGTATGATTTTGAGGAACGCTATGCTCAGAAACGGATTTTTGCCTTTTGAGTGCGAGTGGTGGCATTTTACTCTGGATAACGAACCGTATCCCGATACATATTTTGAATTCCCTGTATCATCGGAATATTTAAGAAAATAAAAATAATACAATTTACCCCCGATTTGTAAATTAAGCTACACTTTGATTATCAGTTGTAGTTTAGGCTACAAATCGGGGGTGTTTTATCTGTATGCAAGTGTGATTTTATGTGCTATAGTGTTGTCAAAGTTAAGGGAACATCCCCGAAAAGCAAAAGGAGATTATCAAAATGACACGGACAAAGACAAGACTTATCGCTATATTACTCGCAATTATTACAACATTATCGGTAACATCTTCAATGACATTTACGGCTGCCGCGGCAGAAACAAAACCGTCGGAGTCGGCAATTTCAGAGGACGACAACGATGACCTCGACGAGGACGACGACGAAAGACTCTTTTACATCGACGAAGACGACAGCTCAGTTGAGTTTGAGACAGACGGACAGTATTGGAAGGACGCAGCGGGCGAAGTAATCTATGAAATGATTTACAGATGTATCGACCGTCTCGCCGACGACAGCTGGGTAGGCAGCGTATTCTCAATGGGCGGACTCGTTATTTTCAAATCCATCTACGATGCCGTTAACCCGAATAGTTATGAGCCGAGCGCGGATACAAAATTAGTTCTCGAGGCTATCAAGGAACTTTCCGATAAGGTAAGCGCTAATCACGATGAAGCTATGAGAGCCTTCGATAAGCTGGATTTAAATATTTCAACACAGGCTTTCAGAGGCTCTGTAGATGAACTTATAGATTCCAACACACAGGTAATTGATACACTTAAGCAGTACAACATTACAACCAACACCGAGAAAAATGGCGTAATCACCAAAGCAGAGTACAACGCCTATAAAAAAGCGCTGAGCAATTCGGAGCTTGATTTCAGCAAGCTCGAGAAGAAGCTGACAGCTATGACCAACTTCCTCAAAGGCGCAAAATATCAAAACAATAATACGCCCGGATACAACTCATATGTCGATTATCTCTTAGCTCAGATTAACTCCAAAAACTCAAGCCACACATTCTCAAAAGCGGCTGATTTAAAGACTGCTTCCAAAGCAATGAAAAAAGAGATCAAGAGTATGCAGGGAACTTGCATTCTTTACGCCGCGACTTTAGCGACAATCGCTCATTTACAGTATAAGGTCGACGAATATGACCAGAAGCATGACGCGGCAATCGCTACAACACAAGCACAGAAAACAGAAGCAAAAGAAGCTAAGGCGCAGATGATAAAAACACGCGACGAGAGATTGGCCCAGATTAAAGAAAAGACAGATATAGCTCGTAAATATTATAAGAAAGCTATAATCTATATCAATAAAGCAGGCGTTGCCAAGGTTAAAATCGGCGACTCTGAAAAAACATTTGCGTCATTCGGCGACGCGTGGGGAACAGCATTTAACTCAGGCAAGAAATTTACGATTACACTTCTTAAGGATGTTAAAGCAGACGCGGCGAGAGGACTCAACGAAGCGGGTCTCGGAAGCGACTTCGGCTTCAACAATGGCGGCGGTCTGATTTCCAAGGAAGGCAAGGACGCGACAATCGACTTAAACAATCACAAAATCGAATGCGGCTCAAAGGCGTTCTCCTTCGCCGATGTTGAACTCAACTCCACAATCAGCATAAAAAACGGAACTATCAAAAACGCGACAAGAATTATCAACGTTGATGATACCAACAAGGATAAAGCCGCTACAGTAAACATCGACAATTTAAAAATGATCGGTTGTAAGAATACCGCGATTTATTTCCACTGTTATCAGAATACAGCTCTTAACCTTAAAAACAGCGAAATCAGCGATACAGCAAAGGGCTGCGGAATTAACGTAACATTTCACCTCAAGTATAATATCGTGAATACAACCTTTAAAAATAATAAGGGTGAATACGGCAACGAAGCCGACAAAACAGGCGGAGCACTCTATTGTGTATACAACGTAACCGATTCAACCTTTAAGAATAATAAGGCTAAGGACGGAAAAGGCGGAGCCTTCGCTTACTGGGGCAGCGTAACAAACTGCACCTTCGAGAACAACTCGGCAACCGACCAGGGCGGAGCAGTATGGGTTCAGTCAAATGTCAACGGCTGTACCTTTAAGAACAACAAAGCAGGCGGAAACGGCGGAGCGCTCTTCGTTCAGTCCAAGAACAAGACAGTAAGCAATTGCACATTCGAGGGTAACCACTCAAACCAGAACGGCGGAGCTTTAGCTTACGACCTCGACGGCAACTGCACAAAGAACTGCACATTCAGGAACAATTCTTCAGGCTATGACGGCGGCGGATTATACGTTCCCACCGATCAGGACGCTAAAGTAGAATACTGCACATTTGACGGTAATAACTCGGGAGCCGACGGCGGCGCGATCAGCGTATGCGCTCACACCGACTTAACCCTTACAGGCAGTACAATCAAAAATAACCGTGCGCACGGCAAGGGCGGCGGAGTTTACCTCGGAGCGCTGAGCTTCTCGGATCATCACTTTACAAACGTAACAATTACAGGCAACTGGTCTGATGTACACGGCAGCGGAATTTACTGCAATACTATGACAGGCGCGGCGGCGGACGTAGCTGTTCACGGTTCCGTAATCATCAGAAATAACGGAAGCGAAAACGCTTATATGGTTCAGGCTGCGGGTAAAAAATCAATGTTCTATACAAAGAGCAATTTTGACTCAGCTAATTCCAGCATATATGTATGTTCTTCCACAAACAGCGATATCGCGGTAGTTGACCTTAATATGAAGGCTCACGAGGGAGCGTTCCACTCCGACAAGGGAAGAAGACTTTACAGAGGAACCTTCCACAACTACACACTTTATCTTGATAAATGCTAAGCTGATATAAAGAGTAAAAACTGAGCGTGACAAGAACAGTGTCACGCTCAGGACAGTTAAAAATTTTTTCAAACACGAAAGGCCATAAATAGGGTAAAAAATGGAAAATCAAGTATATAATCCTTCTGTTATGAAACGTATTAACGAGTTGGATTTGCTAAAGGCAATAGCAATTATCGCAATACCGTTTGGATAATCGAGTTTATGGGTAATATTCCAAGCGCGGGAGTGTTTATGTTCGCTATGGGCTGGGGAGCTGCATTCTCGAGCCGTTCTACACCTTCAACATACATAAGCAGGCTGCGACAGCTTGTTGTTCTGGGAATCGTGATTAACTTTTTCGAACATTTTATTCCGTCACTTTTAGACCCGGCAACATTCGGGACAATATGGGAAATCGCGCCTTCGATTTTCGCTGTTGACATATACTTCTTCGCGGCGTTCGCTATGATTTACTTCGCGGTTATGAAGAAGTTTAAAGAAAAGCCTGCCGTGGCAGTTTCCATAAGCTCAGCGCTTGTGATTGCTTGTTTCGCTATCAACGCTGTGGCGGGATATGAGAGCTTCACTACGGGCAACAGTTGGATTGATACCGGAATCGGACTTTTTATCAGAGAAAACGAATGGTCATACTTCCCGTTTATTTCATGGATTATATTCCCTGTTGTCGGATACGGTGCGGCGCTTCTCTTTAAAAAAGCTACAAGCCGCAAAGCTGTATTGCTTTTCGCGGGTATTATGGGAGTAATCCTGATAGCGTTCGCCGAAATAATGATGGCGGTGTTTGGTATTCAGGACGCGGTAATTATCGGCGCTCATTCAGCTTCCGAGGCAAGTTACTACGCGCTTCATCCTCTTTGCGCGATTTGCGGCTGCGGAGTTATTGCTATTGAATTTATAATCGCTAATCTGATTTTGATGATATCCCGTCAGCGGTTGCCGAAGTTCATGAGTAAAATGAGCAGAAACGTTATGGAGATATACATCGCGCAGTGGCTGTTTATCGGATGCTTAAGCCCTGTACTTTCGGGTGTTCGGGTGTTACCAATCTGTGGGTTAATATTTTGTTTGCTACAGCGGTTACCTTTGCGTCATACTTCGGTGCGGAGATGTATAAATGGCTTATGATGAAAAATAAAGAACATATAGAACAACACCATCAACGTATTCAGCTGCAACAAGGGAAAGTGCAAAATTGACACATACTGATATTTTGAGCTACAGTTGATTGAGATAGTCAAAATCTTATATAGAAGTTTTTACATACATCTGCAAACGTTATCTCCTTAACAACCGCCCGAGTTAATAATCGGGCGGTTAGTTATATTTATAATTTATAAAAAGATGGAAAAACAACAAAACTTGTTGTATATCTGTTGTGATCAGTTTTATATACATTAGATACAGTCAAGAAAACTCCCCCCGATTTGTCGCCTAAGTTACAAATCAGGGGGGATTGTCGTATTTTTATTATTTTACTTTAACCTTGAGCTTCAATACTACTCCGTTGACCTTAATTTTCAGAGTTGTCGAGCCCTTCTTCAGTCCCTTAATCTTAATTGAAGCAGCGGTGTTTTTGGAGATTATTTTAGCTTTCTTTGTATTTGTATAGACGTTCTTGACGGATGAAGCTTTGCCCGTAATCTTAACAGTCTTTGTTTTATTCTTCTTTACGGTTATGCTCTTTTTTGATAGCTTGGGTGAGGTTTTTACATTTACCTTACATGTATCATAAATATGAGAGCCGAGTACGGCGTAGATTGTTGCCTTTCCTTTTTTGAGCGCCGTGACCTTGCCGTCCTTAACCGCCGCAACCTTAGGATTGCCGCTGAACCAGGATTCAACCTTCATAACATCTGATTTTAGTGTAAAAGTTTTGCCTGCCTTAAGATTAAGATTGTTTTTGTTAAGTATAGCGGTTTGTTCTTCGCTGTTATCTTCCCATTTAGCGTAGAAGTTGATAACCTCCGAGGAATCGTTTTTCATATACTCGTCGATGTAATTAAATACGTTGACCTCACCGGTTTCGTCTACTGTTGTATACCAATTTTCGAAGATAAAATCTTTCTTAACAGGCTTTTCATTATCAAACTCATAATTTTTCATTCCCTCGGCGTCTAAGGTAAGAAATTCTTCATTATCAACCATAAACATAAATTTTCTTTCATCGAATGCGTCAAGGATTGAGTTTGTGTTATTGTCCTGCCAGTCGACTCGTTTTATAAGGCATCTTTTAAAACGAGCGATTTCATTATCATAGGTAACAGTATAGGGGGTTCCGTTTTCATCGGCGTAACCATCTGCGGCTGACGGACGAAGAATATGATTCGCATGCTGCGACAGGTATAGCTGCTTAGCGAAAACATCAATCTGACCGCCGTCCTGAGCGGATTGCCTGATTACATCGTCGAACTCCTTCATACGGGTGATGTATTTTTCTTTGAAAGAACTATCCTTTTTCAGGAGCTCGCCAATCCACGGGAACAAATCAATTTGATAGCTATCGCGAATGGTATCAACGGTAAAGTCCGTAGCCCACCACGCAACGTAATCGAAATCCCACAGCGGTCCCCAATACAGCTTGCCGCTGCGTTTTTTGTAGAGGTAGGTGCTGCCGTTAACAAATGCGTCGCCGTTATCCGAGGTTCCCTGAACAATGTAGTAATCTATCATAGCGTCAACGTCGATATAATTCGTGTAGGACTTGCCATCACAATCACAAAGGTTGTTGCTGTATATAGCTTCCTCGGTTTTTTTAATATAATTACTGATGTAGTTATACTGAGCCTCAACATAGTTTTCCGTAAAGTCGGGCGACTCTACGTTGTAGGTGTTGTTGTTTTCGGTCTTTATAAAAGACGCATTTTCTTCTCCGCTGAGATTGAGAAGATAACCTCCTGTAAGCTCATCGCCGTCTGCAACCTCGGGAGTATCCTCAAGGTTGTCAATATTAACGCGCGACTCGTCAACTCGGATTAGCTCCGACAGGCAATAGCTGCCGAGGTAGGAGCCGTTCATTATAACGTCGACAAAGACGCATTTCGGCGTAAACTCCATATTCATCTTAGTGCCGAGCCAATAGGTGTATTTATTTCTCAGCAGAGAGTAGTCAAAGTAATTGGCTATTAAACCCCAATGCTTATTAGCTCCCATACCGAGAAGGCTTGCTTTCTTTTTGAGCTTAACTTTGTAGGGCTTTTTATCTGTATCCCAGGTCGAGTTACCTCTGCCGCGGATAGATTCGAGCTCGTATTTACCGCTCTCAACTTTTTCATCGGTATACTCCGACTTATATCCCTCGGGAACGCTAATTGACATATTGCCGTAGCATTCGGTTTGATGATACTTATCGGCATTCATCGCGTCGATTGAACCGAGGCTTTCGTCAATATCGACGTCAACAACAGGCAGGCTGTAAGCGATGAAAAGCATATTTTTGAGCATAACGCTTGTCTTTTTATCAGCAACTCCGTCGTTGAACACTATGCTCAGCCTCAAAGAATGCTTGCCGCTGAGCTTTAAGGAACTTACGTCAGCGCAGTAATTCTTTTCGCCGACCCATTTGCCCGAGCGTGTCTGCTTCGCACCGCTGACAGATGTCGTTTTTGCTTCATCATTATCAAAATGAGCCGCAACGTTGCTTGGGTATTTAAGTTCATAAAGGGAGTTAATTACAAGCCTTCCCGCTGTATAATCGCCGAGGTCAATATCATCGGTAAAATCTATGGTGAGCTTTGAGATTTCCGAGGGCTTTCCCGAAAGGATAATACCGCCGTTTTTCTCGCTTTCAGTAACAGTGGCGGCGCTGTCGTTTGTTTGTATGGTCAGCTTTCCGTCCTTGTAGAGTTTACTGAACTCGAAAAGATTGTAACCGCTCGGAACGTCAACAAGCTTGCTATCGCTACCGCTTTCGTTCTCCTGAGCGGAAACGCTAAAAGCAAATAAGCTTGTCAGAATAAGTGAGAAAAGAAATATGCTGATAAGTTTTTTGAGATTATTCATAGTTTTACCTCCTGACAATCAGGTAGAATTTTAAATAATATTAGTACAAAATAATCAGGTGTTCAATATAATTAATGAGAAACAAATCGCAAACAAGCCAAAACAAGTTTAGCCATATAACCCGACGATTTACCGCCAACATCAAATAATGATTTCTGTTTCTTTTACTTTGCTAACAAATACGTCAAATTATAAAGTGAATGTAATTTGTTTCGGTATACTTTATTCCAATAATTCGTGCATCTCAACACCGAGTGTTTTTGCAAGCAGAACAAAATTAACAATATCGGGGCTGCGCTCTCCGTTTTCCCATCGATAAACCGTCCGCGCGGTTACGCCGAGACTTTCGGCAAGCTGCGGAACGGACAAGCCTCGCTTGATTCTGAAATTGCGGATGTTCTGACCGAGATTATTGTTTCCTCTGTAAAAGCCCGCTACGGTTTCCTTGTTCAGTGATGTGACGGGATTGCGAAGGTGCTCAAAGGCTTTTTTCAGCGCGTCAAAGGTAACGGGCTTCACGAGGAAGGAGCTCGCGTACAGCTCGTGCGCCTCAAGAGCGTATTCGGGATATCCCGTTACAAAGATTATATTTGCCTTGGGGTAACGGTCAAGTATCTCCCTGCCGAGCGTCAGCCCGTTTATTTCGGGCATATCTATATCGAGCAGGGCAACGTCGATCGTATTGCTTTTGATATATTCTATCGCTTCCGTCGAATCGGTAAAGCCCTCGCACTCTGCGTGTTCATCTATGCGCTTAACGTCGCGGATCAGGGAGTGGACTATCAGAAGGTAATCGTCGCATACTATGATCTTCATTTGACCTTGCCCTCCTTTTTCGGGATAAATATCGTTGCGGTCGTGCCGCTTGTACTGCTTTGAATGTCCAGAGTTCCGCCGCAGAAGTATTCAAGCCTTGTGCGGATATTCTCAATACCGACTCCCGCTGTTTTCGCTGAGGTGTCAAATCCCTTTCCGTTGTCGATAACCTGTATGATGTAGTTTTCGTCGTCTGAACGAGAGATAATCTGTATCTGACCGTCGCGCTTTTTGCCGATTCCGTGCAGCAGGGCGTTCTCAAACAGCGGCTCGATTGTCAATGAAGGCACGCGGAAGTTATCCACCTGAATGTCATAGATTACGTCAGTGCTTTTGCCCTTGCCCGCTTCGTCAATTCTCTGCAAAGCCTTTATATGCTCCAATTCCGTGGTGAAAGGTATGGTGCTTTCTGTGTGCTTTTGGGCGTTTACGTTCTGTCTGAGATATGTTGAAAAGTCGTCTATCGTCTGCGCCGCCTTGTCGGGATTTTCATAGACCAGCGATTTGATTATCGCGAGCGCGTTGTAGATAAAGTGCGGCGAAATCTGTTCCTGCAAAAGCTTGACCTTAACTGTTGCAAGCTCCGTTCCTTTTTGCAGCACTTCTTCATTGATCTTTCTTTGATAGACCGTCGACAGATAGAAGTAGTAAAGATAGATGTCGATCAGTGTGATCTCATCCAGATAATTTGTGAGAATATTCTGAGATTCCAAATACATAGTGAGCAAAGTAGCAGCTACGATGAACACCGCAACGATACTGCGTCTATCCTTATATTGCCTGAAGTAGGTAAAGGTGAGAACCACCCAAAGAACCAAATAAAACGCGGTCACAACATACGGAGTGAAACGCCAGTTAGTATAGGCGAAATTGTTATTCTCGCCATAGACGACAACAGTGAAGTCGCAGATCATCGGCAATACGAGCATCATAAATGCGTTGACAGCGGCAGGCAGGATAATAAGCAGTTTTTTCAGAGGCTTATCGGCAAGCAGGACAACCTCAAGACAGATGATAAAGGGATTGAGGGCGTATTTCAGCACCGTTGTCCAATAGTTAGCTGTCTGACGGTCAGCGCCCTGATTTGCCCATTCGGATATGAAGTTCACGATCAGAATACAGAACACCAGCCCGAGAATCACCCAAATCGTGTTGATTGCGGGAATATTCACCTTGCGGTTCAACAGCACTGTAAGACTGATGCCGAACAGCAGAATGAGGGATATGTAATTATAAGAGATAAAATCAATAACATTCAGATTCATAATATCACACCTTTGATATGATTATAACAAATGATTATTGAAAAGTCACCTGCAAATTACACTATAATTCCAATACAGAACTATAGTGACCAGAATGGACAATGACTTTTAATATAATTAATGATAAAATTACTATGTATATTTATTTCTGAAAGTTGAGGAGACAAAAATGAATAGCACAAAGAACAAAACAGCAACGCCGTGGAAGATTATATCGGCGGTATTAGCCGTAGCGCTTATAGCGGTGTCTTGCACATGGGCTTTTACCGCCAATAATTCAGGCACACCCGAAACCGCGAGCGTTTATCAGTCAGCGGATAAATCCGAGGACGCGCTGTCACTTTGGACAAAGGACGCGAAGCTCAAAACCGAGCTTACGAATTATGTTAAAACCGTCACCGACGAGGATTCAAAGGACTTCATTCCTGTCGAAAACAGAATCGCGGTATTCGATATGGACGGTACTCTCTGCTGTGAAACCGATCCCGGATATTTCGACCACAAGCTCCTTTATCACCGTGTAATGGAAGATCCCGATTATAAGGATAAAGCCAGCAAGGAAGAAATAGCCGTAGCTAAGGAAATCAAAAGCTATTTTGAAACAGGCGAATATCCCGAGGGCATGGATATAAAGCACGGCAAAGCCGTAGCCACAGCCTTCAAGGGTATGACTCTCGACGAGTTCGACGCTTATGTCAAGGATTACAGAGACGAGGCTATGCAGGGCTATGCAGGTATGACAAACGGTCAGGCGTTCTACAAGCCTATGCTTCAGGTTGTTGATTACCTGAACGCAAATGATTTCAAGGTTTATATCGTCAGCGGTACAGACCGCCTTATTACCCGAGGACTTGCCGAGGGCACGGTTAATATCCCCGTAAGCCAGATGATAGGCTCGGACGAGCTGTTTGTCGCCAGCGGTCAGGGAGACGAGGACGGACTCGACTATACCTTCACAAAGGATGATAAGGTCGTTACAAGCGGAGAGTTTGTAATAAAGAACCTCAAGATGAACAAGGTTGCCGTAATCGAGCAGGAAATCGGCGTTCAGCCCGTTCTTTCCTTCGGCAACAGTTCAGGCGACTGCGCTATGGCTAACTTCGTCATCAATAATAACAAGTATAAGGCAGCCGCGTTTATGCTCTGCTGTGACGATACAGAGCGTGAGAACGGCAACACGGAAAAAGCCGATAAAATGTACACCACCTGTGAGGAGAACGGCTATACCGCTGTTTCTATGAAGAACGACTGGACGACAATTTACGGCGATAATGTAACCAAAAAATAAACATAAAAACAGAAAAGAATGACTGAATTATGATTTCTATTAAAGGACCCGGACTCAAAATTTTCGCGGCGATAATCGCAGTAATAGCGCTGGGATTCAGCGTTTATTCAACATTCTTCATGTCGGCAGGTTATAAGACCGCGACAGCGACAATCGTATCTATCGAGGAGGAGCCCGATTACATCCCCGACCCTAATACCGAGAACGATGTGCAGTATATTGTAACGGCTAAATACACCGTTGACGACAAGGAGTATGTTGAACCCATCAATTCCTACGACCCGGGTTACAAGGTCGGCGGAACAGTTGAGATTAAATACGACCCGAACAATCCCTCTAAAGTAACATCGGGCTTCGGAATAGGCATTTATATTATGATTGCGAGCGCCGTAATCCTTATCGCCGTTATTTTCTTAACCGTTAAGCAAAAGACTTCCGTAAAGAAGCTCAAAGAAACAAACGGAGAATTCACCTTCGCTCCGTCCGAAAAGGGAGAAGAGAGAAAGCTCTATTTCCTCACTGACTTAGGTACGCCGAAGTATGGCCATCGTCTTGAGGACAAGAACCGCAATGTGCTTTATGAAGCCAAGAATACAAAGTTCTCGCCGCTGAGCGCTTTTGAGTTTGACTTTATCGACCACGAGCACAATAAAACAATACACCACCTTGTAGGTCATGAGGAGGAAACGGACTGGAACTCGCTTCTTATCGACAACAACTACACCTTCACCTTTGACGGCAAGGATATCTGGAAGCAACTGAGGAGCGTCGGCGTTAAGATTGACTCACGCCTCGTCGGCGGAGAGAGCAAGGGCACACTTGCTTCCTATTCAATTAGCAGAAACGGCGATGAGCTCGCGTTTGTTGAGATGACAAGCCGGTATCCACACGAGGAAGACGCAGAGAAGCACAAGGTTGCGGTCAAGCTCCCGGTTCAGGGCTTCTATCGCGTTCGCACAAGAGAGAAGAACCTCGATTTACTCTTCATAATTCTTGTAGCTATGGCGCGCAGCGGTGCGTCTGACGAGCGAGGCGGCAGCCGTAGAATGCTGTTCAACACAATAAAAGGCGAATAATTTAAGGCAATACCGCATAATTCAGGTGTGCGGATTGCGAAAACGTATTTTTCGTCAGATTGGACAATGACTTTTAATTTTGTTTAGTAGTATGATTATATTAATAATACCCGTATAGATGGCTCATTAAAGTTAGGAGAGATAAATACGAAAAAATTGTTAGTATTGATCATGGCTATTTTATTATGTACAACCGCACTTTCGACTTGCGGCGGTTCGGGAACATCCGGTTCCGGAAACAGCGAGATCACAGCAGAATAAACCACTATCCTCGACAAAAGCGGACGAGTTGTCCGCGCCGTTGAGGAGGACGTGTATTCTACAAAAGTAACCAACAGCGAGGCAATACATACTGTTGAAGATGATGTAGTTTTCTCTGATAGCACCGACGAAGAACTCACGGCTCCCGTAACGGACGATAATGTATATTTTATAAGAAATGACAAGAATGAAAACGATATACCGATGTCGGATGATGATTTCTTTTTCGGATAAAAAGAACCCTGACTACCTCTAATCAGGATTCTATATATTCACTAATAAGGCGGAAGAAAAAACGGTTTTTCTTCTGCCTTTTGGCGTTTATATAGTTTCGACAGAATTTTACATTTTTTATAAATCTGACATAGATTGACTTTTTTCTCTCAAATAAAGTGATATATTCCTATTTGTGAGGAAAAATTTTTCTTTTATAAAGGGAAAATTTGTTTTAGAGAGGAAAAACAAATCTAAAAAAACAATAATAGCGGATATTAGCGCTGTATGGTCTAACGACTGTACAGCGCTTTTTTGTTCGACAAAAATAGAACAAATTAAACTTATTTTTCCAATTTTACCCATAAATTCAAAAAAAAGTAAACAAATCCGCGCTCCTCCGTGCTCAGTTTGGATTCGACTTTAAAAACTCAAACTGAACGGAGGATATAAATTGTCAATTTTTTATATTGAAGATGAAAACGGAACATATTTGTCGGAGGACGGCAAAAGAAAATTTATCAGGTTAGAGAGTAAAGAGGCTTATGAATACTTGAAAAAAACCGAATGTAAAGGTAAACGCTTCTTTAGGACTAGCACGGAAGAAAGGGATGGTGAATTTGTGTATGTAGAAATACCGCCCGATAAGGTGAAATCGGCAAGAAAGCTTCAAAGGAGAGCTCAATATGTAATGGAATGTATTAAGAAATCTGGGATAAAAACGGTTTCTATTTACGAATACTTGCCAAGTGAAGAATTGACTCGAGAAGAAATGCTGAGCGATATTGATGTGAATATTGAGGATGATACTATTAAAAATCTTAATATTAAAACATTACATAGAGCATTGACTACCTTAACAGATGAAGAATTTGCTATAATAAACCTTTTGTATTTGTCTAAAGAACCGCTCTCGGAAGAAAAAATCGGAGAGATGTTGGGAATATCTCAGCAGGGAGTGAGCAAGCGAAAACAGTCGATTCTAAAAAAATTAAAAAATTTTTTAATTTTTGGTTGTGAAACCTGAAAAAAAGTGTGATACAGGGGGTAGAGGGGGAATTCCTCCCGCCTGCCTTCTACACTCGCCAAAGGAAGGTAGGTGTTTCACCTTGAAAACAGAATATCAGCACACCGAATACCTTCTTCCTGTTGTCCGGTACGGACAAGCTAAATGAGCGGACGCGAAAGCCTTCAGGACTCAGACGTTGAGTGGCAAAACCAACGAAAGCGATGACAGACAGGGAGGATAATGATACTTCTGCCCAGCCACAGACTCAAGCAATGGGGGCAGCCACGGGTGATCCTCGCGGTGGTGAGATTCCAATGAGGCGTAATGCAGCGCCGTTTGGTGTGTTCCCGTGTTGGGGGATATTGAGGATAAATACCAACATTTTTAGAAACGATTGATTACGGCAGCAGGATAATTGTGTCCTGCTGCCGTTATACAAACTCAACATTTAATGAAGGAGA
>CADAEZ010000045.1:4508-19885 GCA_902787145.1 uncultured Ruminococcus sp. | reverse complement strand
TTTTTGCCTTTGCCGTATTTGCTGTCTCCGACGAGCGGATGTCCGATATGCGCCATATGAGCGCGAATCTGGTGAGTCCTGCCTGTGTGCAGCTTAACCTCGGCAAGTGTAATCTTTCCGTTTGATTTCAACACTTTATATTCGGTTTTGATTATTTTAGAGTTTTCTACCTGTTTTTTGTAGATTTTTACCTTGTTGTTTTTATTATCCTTTACAAGATAATCCTCAAGGATTCCGCTGTCGAACCGCGGCTTTCCGCTTAAAAGACAGAGGTAGTATTTTTCGACTTCTCTGGATTTTATCTTGGCGTTAAGTATCCGGAGAGCCTCGGCGTTTTTTGCGGCGATTACTATTCCGCCGGTATTGCGGTCGATTCGGTTTACCAGAGCGGGGGAGAATGACTTTTCCTTTTCAGGGTCATACTCTCCCTTTTTATACAGATAATGCTGTACCCTCATAATGAGCGAGTCAAAGTGGTAACTTTTGTCCTGGTGAACAATCACACCGGGCTTTTTGTCAATCAGCATAATGTTTTCGTCTTCGTATACCAAGTCGAGCTTTACCGGAGCTTTTAGAAATTCGTAGTTTTTTTCTTTATTATTTTCAAAGAACTCATCCTTGATATACAAGGTCAGTACGTCGCCTTCGTTTAAAAAATCCGCTTTGTCGCATTTTTTGCCGTTAAGCTTAATGTATTTTGTTCGTATGTATTTGTACATCAGCGATTTGGGCATTGTTTTGAACCTTTTTGACAGGTATTTGTCCAGCCTCTGTCCGCTGTCGTTTTTTTGTATTACTATCTGTCTCATAATTCCTCCGTATCTTGATTATAACATCTTTTTTCGGTTTTGCAATACTGTAACACATTTTATAAAACTGAGTAGAATGTATGGAGGTGATTGAATGTATAGCTACAGACATCAGATTGGTTTGGGATTAGCGTTTGGACTGGGATTGTTTCTGGCTACAGTCCTGCCTTGCAGATTTGTGTTGATTATATCTTTGATCACCGTAATCTTAATGGCGTGGTCGCTGTGCAGGAGGTAGCTTATGAAAGTAGTACTTATCGAGAATCCAAAATATTTCTCATTTATCCTCAGAAAAATCTTCGGGATAAAGAAAATACCGCAAATCTCTTAACAAATTTATAATTGATAATCGCTTGCCGTATATGCAAATCGCTGAAATTTGTATATACGGCAAATTTTGTTTGCTAAAAGCAAAAAAATATAGTAGAATAAAATGGAATTTGATACTGAGCACTTGATTAGTGTTAGGTAAAGAATAAAGGAGTTTTGAATTATGAAGGTATCAAAAAGACTAATCAGCGTTTTACTTGCTGTCTTAATGGTTGTTTCCGGCTTAGTGGTTTACGGCGTTACAGCTTCCGCTGCCGGAGAAAAGCTAGCTAAGTATTACGTTAACAATCCAAAGGGGCAGGTAGGCGTTCAAAAGACAATCACAATCGACGGTAAAGCCGATGACTGGACCGAGGATATGAAAATCGCACAGAGCGGCGCGTGGGATATCGCCAATAACTGGAAGGGCGGACACGAAAACTGCGTGCTCGACCTTACCGGACTTTTTGCCTGCTGGGACGAAAGCAACCTCTATATCGGATGGCAGATGGTAAATACCACCGATACATGGGCTGACAGAGAAGGCGACGGTCCGCTGTCCGACGGCGGCCGAGTGCTTAACGTTCCTCTCGTTGTAGCTCTCAGTGTTGACAAATCATTGCCCGCAATGACAGGTAAAGTTAAGAACGGTAACTTCATCTGGCAAGAAAGCAGCAAGGGCGGAATTACATTCGACGGCACTCACGTTGACCATATGTTCTTTATGAGCGGTCAGCCCGGCCAAGGTGAGCCCGCTATGTTTACTGCGGCTGACAAGGACGGCAATGTAGATTATGATACATCCTGTAAGCTTTTTAAGGATATCGGTGTTTCGTATAAGGTTGCCGAGACTAATATTTGTAAGGAAATCTGGGGCCTTTCCGGCTCAAAGAGTCCATCTGACGTATATTCCGACACAGCTAACTGGGTTGATTTTAAGACCTATAATAAGGGCAAGAGAACTCATAAGATTTCTTATGACTCATTCTTTGAGATGAGCATTCCGCTCAAGGCTCTCGGTATCAACGCCAGCCAGATTAAGTCAAAAGGTATCGGAGCTATGGTTATCGCTACAAGAGGTGAGTCCGGTATCGACTGTATTCCTTTCGACGGCAATGCGATGCTCGATAACGCTAAAAAGAGCTATTCCAAGGATTCCAGTACGTCCGCAGAGAAGGAAGATATAGACAAGATTTCAGTTCCTCTCGCTTATATCGGTAAGACGAGCGGTTCTTCATCTCAGGAGGATGAACCTCCCGGAGGTGAAGGCGAGACCGAGCCTGATACAGAGACTACTACCGACGAATCCACAGAGCCTACTACAACCGAACCTCCGACAGAGCCTCCTACAACATTACCCAGTTTTCAGCTTGGAGATGTAAACCGTGATAAAATCATCAGCGTTAAGGACGCGACCGATATCCAGAAGCACCTCGCAAAGCTTATCGAGCTCGACGAAGAACAGCTTTTGCTCGCGGATTATTTTTCCGATGGTATTGTTAACATCAAGGACGCTACTAAGATTCAGAGAGTACTCGCTCATCTTGAATAAGCTTAGATATCAATATTTTTCAGAACCGGCTTTTTGCCGGTTCTTTTTTTATCTCCTTTTGAGTATACATTAAACAGCAACAAAAAGGAGAGATAAATTATGGAATTCAATCTTAATAAAACGCCTGTGGGGATAATATCTCCGGTTCTCGATACAGTGGCCGAACAACCGGTTGATATCGACTTTACTCTGCCGGATTTTTGCTCCGACATCGAGAAAATCATAAGGTGTAAAATCAGCCCGAAGATTTTCAGCCGCAATATAAGCGGAGGCAAGCTGCAAATTGATGGCTCGGTGGTTGTCACCGTACTCTATACCGATGATAATAATAAACTCAGGGCTTGTGAGCAGAATATGAGTTTTTCGTCGTCCTTCGCGCTTAAATCGGTACCTGATAACGCTGTAATCGAAACCGGGACTAAATGTGAGTATGTCAACTGCAGGGCTCTGTCAAGGAGAAGATTGTCTATACACGGCGCGTTTTCGTTATATGCCAAGGTGATTTTTAAGTCATCATTTGATTTGTTCTCGCCTTGTGATGACGAAACTTTGGAGTATAACACCCGTTCTGTTACGTGCTATTCGCTGGATTCGCTGTGCCAGGAGCAGTTTAACTGCGGAGACGAGCTCCAAGTAGGCAACAAGCCTTCCGTCGATTGTATTCTTGACGCACAGGCAAAGATCAATATTACTTCGACAAAGGTTGTAGACGAAAAGCTTATGCTTGATGGTGAGCTGGGGGTAAAACTTTTGTATACAAGCTCGGAGTCGGATTCTCCCGATATGATTGATTATATCATTCCTGTGTCCAGGGTGATTGACTGCGAAGGGCTGAAGAGCGGAGATATTGTATATCCGAGAGCCGAAATTCTCTCCTGCGATATCAGACTCAAAAACGACATTCTCTCCGATAATCCTATAGTGGACGCTGATTGTAGGGTTTGTATTACAGTCGAGGGTTACTCGGAGAAGGAATGTGAAATTGTTCTTGACGCTTTTTCGACAAAGCATTTAACTGAAATTCAAAGAACCAGGGTCACTATTCCCGAAAACATCAGTGTTGTTTCCGACAACACTATGAGAAAAGATACAGTCTCTATCGGCGATAATAATGTATCGGAGATTATAGATTTCAGGTGCGTATGTCACAACGAAAGCAGTACGATTAGCAACAATAATCTCAATACATGCTATAAGCTTATTTTTAACATTCTGGCTGTTAACAGCGATAACCGGTATGTAGATATCGAAAGAAGTGTGGAGTTTTCCGCCGAGACAGAGATCAACGACGACTTTAACGAGGTCAAAAACGTGAGTTTATATGTGCAGAGCGTAAGCTACAGGTTAACAGGTGATAATAATATAGAAACAAGATGCGAGCTTAAAACCGCGGCGCTTATTTCGGATAACAGGCAGTATAGTATTGTCAGCTCCGTTGATATTGACGAGGAAAGTCTCATTAAGACTCCGGATTCGTCTTTGGTGCTGTATTTTGCCGAAAACGGCGAAAGCCTTTGGGATATCGCGAAAATGTACAATACAAGATTAAAAAGAATTACGGAAGAAAATACCATAAGCGGCGATATCCTGCGCGAGGATACAATGCTTATGATTCCGACAATACGGGAGGCTGAGTAAAATGGAAGAAAGATCGGTATATAAGGATATATCCAGTCGTACAAACGGTGATGTCTACATAGGAGTTGTGGGTCCGGTAAGAACCGGCAAAAGTACATTTATAAAACGGTTTATGGATACAATTGTTCTTCCTAATATAGATGACGAAAATGTCTACAACCGCACGGTAGACGAACTGCCTCAGTCATCCGGCGGCAGAACTATAATGACGACCGAGCCAAAGTTTATACCTGAGGAATCTGTCGAGATAACCCTCTCCGACAAGGCAAACCTAAAGGTTCGTATGGTGGATTGTGTAGGCTATATTGTAGACAGCTCGCTGGGATATGTTGAGGACGACGAGCCCAGAATGGTCAAGACGCCGTGGTTTGACGAGGAGATTCCGTTTGAGCAGGCAGCGGAGCTGGGCACAAAGAAGGTAATTACCGACCACAGCACTATCGGTCTTGTTGTCACAACCGACGGTTCTATCACCGATATGCCGAGAGATGAATATGCCTCAGCTGAAAAACGCGTTATTGACGAACTCAAAGAAATCAACAAGCCTTTTATTGTGCTGCTTAACAGCCTTAATCCGGAATCCGACAGCGCCCGGAGCCTTGCGCAAAAGCTCAGTTCCGACTATATGGTGCCGGTTATTCCGGTAAGCTGTATGGAGCTTGACGAAAACGAAATAAAACGTATACTCGCGCAGCTTTTGTTCGAGTTTCCGATAAAGGAAATCGGAGTGGATATTCCCGGGTGGGTAGTATCATTACCCTCTGATAACGAAATAAAACGAGGAGTAATGGATTCTATCAGGAACGCGGCGTCGAAAATAGAAAAGATTCGTCAGGTTCAGGACGCGCTTAATGAGATTGCCGACTGTGAGTATATTGATTTTTGCCGCTTAACCGACATAAACCTCGGGAAAGGTCAGGCTAAAATTTCGGCGGCTTTATACAAAGAGCTGTTCTACAAGGTGCTTTCCGAGCAAACGGGACTCGATATAAGCGACGAGTGCTCGCTTCTTAACTGTGTTTCCGGACTTTCGGATAAGCAGAAGGAATTTGACAAGATAGCTGCGGCGTATAAGCAGGTTCAGGAAACCGGCTACGGAATTGTTATGCCGACAATGGATGAGCTAAGCCTCGAAGAACCGCGTATTATAAAGCAAGCCGGCAAATACGGAATCCGCCTCAAAGCCTCCGCTCCGTCCATTCATATGATGAAAATTAATACAATGACAGAGGTTACCCCGATTGTCGGCTCCGAACAGCAGAGTCGGGAGCTTGTGTCATACATGCTCGGAGAGTTCGAGGAGAACCCGCAAAAGATCTGGGAGTCCAACATATTTGGAAAGAGCGTCCACGAACTCGTAAACGAAGGACTGCACAACAAGCTTTATCGTATGCCCGATGACGCTAGAGCCAAGATAGGGGAGACATTGGAGAAAATTATCAACAAAGGATGTAACGGTCTTATTTGCATTATACTGTAGGATAATTAATCACTAAATTATATATGCTAATAAATCGAAAATTGTAAAATGTACCGAAAATTAAAAAACTGAATAATTTTCATTGAACTTTACCCCCGTATTAAGTATAATTATTGTATATAATGGACTAATATGGGGGTATAGCATATGGATTTGATGAGCAAACTCACGATATCTGCCTCAATGTTGCTCACCGGCTTCGTGATAGTGTTTTCTGTGCTGGTTTTCCTTATCTTCGTAATCTGGCTGCTAGGCAAAACTATTACAGGCGCTCAAAACGCCGCGACCAACAGAAAAAAATTCAAGGTTCAGCAATCTGTGACTACTCCTCAGGAAACGACAGAGCCTGTAAAAACTGAGGAAAAAGTCGAGAAACCTGTCGCATCTTCGGACACTTCCGAAGAAATCATCGCGGTTATTTCCGCGGCTGTATATACTATGTACGGTTCCAAAGAAAAAGTCAGAATAAAAAGTATTAAAAAGTCATCCTCGCGTTCCGCATGGGCTAACGCCGGTGTTCTTAGAAATACAAGACCGTTTTAGAAAGGAGCCGCTATGGAAATTATTCAGAACTTTTTAAACGCCATTCAGGGTATCCTTCAGGATTCCGGTCTTATGTCCCTGGGATGGCAGAACTATGTTATGATCGGTATAGCATGCGTGCTTTTCTACCTTGCTATCAAAAAGGAATTCGAGCCGCTCCTGCTGCTTCCGATTGCTTTCGGAATGCTGCTCGTAAACCTCTATCCCGCGATTACCGCGCCGGATTCCACTACATTAATGAACGCCGCGGACTGTATCAAGGCCAAGGGTACTACCGAAGGCTACGCGACCACGGTGATAAACGGCGTCCAGTATTATAATGTGCCTCATTACGGCGGACTTTTCTATTATCTCTACAAGGGTGTTAAGCTTGGTATTTATCCGCCGCTTATCTTCCTGGGAGTCGGCGCAATGACCGATTTCGGTCCTCTTATCGCAAATCCTAAGAGTTTTATCCTCGGCGCTGCGGCACAGATTGGTATTTTTATCACGTTTATCGGCGCTATCTTCCTCGGATTTACAGACGCTCAGGCCGGCGCTATCGGTATTATCGGAGGCGCCGACGGACCTACGGCGATTTATGTTACAACCAAGCTCGCTCCCGAACTATTAGGCTCAATCGCGATAGCGGCGTACTCGTATATGGCTCTCGTGCCGATTATACAGCCGCCTATTATGAGGCTTCTTACAACAAAGAAGGAGAGAGCTGTTGTAATGGAGCAGCTTCGTCCTGTATCCAAGGTTGAGAAGATTATATTCCCGATCGTTATTGTTGTAGTAATCTCGATTTTGCTGCCCGACGCGGCTCCGCTCGTCGGTATGCTGATGTTCGGTAATCTGCTTAAGGAAAGCGGAGTGTGCGACAGACTTTCCAAGACAGCTCAAAACGAGCTTATGAATATTATTACCATATTTCTCGGAACCACTGTCGGCGCTACTGCTACAGGAGCTAACTTCCTTTCGCTTAGCACGCTTAAGATTATCGCCCTTGGACTTATCGCGTTTATGATGGGTTCGGCTTGCGGCGTACTCTTCGGTAAACTTATGTATAAGCTCACCGGAGGAAAGGTTAATCCTCTTATCGGCTCGGCCGGTGTTTCGGCAGTTCCGATGGCGGCCAGAGTATCCCAGAGAGTAGGTCAGGAGGAGAACCCCGGAAACTTCCTACTTATGCACGCTATGGGTCCGAATGTAGCCGGTGTAATCGGTTCGGCTGTTGCCGCGGGCGTACTGCTCAATGTATTAAGATAGTTTATTCTAAAGACCGCTTCGGCGGTCTTTATGTTTGTCGAAAAAGTAGATTGGATTATGTTACATTTGTAGGGGATAGCCTCCGTTCCTCAGCCGGAGACGGCAAACCCTCTGTCGCATTCGCGACATCTCCCTTAACAAGGGAGTCTCCATCCCGTTCCTATCTGATATTGCTCATTAATGTAGGGCTGTCACTAGAACGCTTAATCCGAACTACTTCTATATATTAGTTTTCTACAGTCTGAAGGGTGTCATAGACACGTTTTTCTTGCTCTATAGGAAATTACTCAAATTTAGTATTCTCCGCACAGTTTTCTGCTGCGCGGAAACGTGCGATGAGTAGCGAAAAGCGTGTTATAGCCACGCCTTTCTTGTTTATGACAGTATTTTCATATTTATAATTCTAATTCAGAAATATAATTGTTTGCGTTTAGTATATAATTTATAGTGCTAAATTATGAAATAAGGAGGGAACAGGATGCCCAAGGATCTGACTCCCCAAAAAATTATAGGAATGCTCCTGCGCCACGTTAAACTTATTTTCCTTATTGCGGCGCTTGTTACGTTGATTTCTTACGGATATTCAAGCTTTTTTATCACTCCCGTATATTCAACGTCCTCGCTTATTCTTATCCACAGTTATAACGACAGTGTTGTCACAAAATCTACTACATACTACAACAACAGTGTTAACGGTAACGGACGTGTCGCTGTAAGCGAGATTTCGCTGTCATCTACTCTCGCGGGTCATTGTGTTATTTTGTTTTCGAATATGCCGGATATGACTTCTTTGATGTCGGGAGCTTCCGTATCCTTTGAACAGGTTGATGAATCTCCGTTTATCAGGATTTCTGCTACTTCGTCAAATCCGCAGGTAGCCGCTAATGTGTGCAACCAGCTTGCCGAGCAGGCTCCTAAGTGCTTCCAGGATGAATACGGAAAGGGCAACGGTAAGGTTACTATCATAACCAGCGCGGCTGCTCCGTCGTCTCCTATATCTCCGAATGTTAACCAGAATACTCTCTATGGTCTCGCGATAGGCGCGGTTCTTGGAATACTCCTCGCGTTCTTCCTTGAGATTATAGATACAACTCTCAAGCCGGGCGACGATCTTGCCAAGCTTTACGGAGTTCCTGTATTCGCGGAAATTGTTGACTTTGAGAAGGAAGGGTAAGGTGAATTATGAAGATTAAATTACCCGGACAGAAAATCAAAGAGAAGAAGGCTATCGAAGAGCCTGCAAGAGATAAAAGCAGAAAAAAGAAAAAAGACAGTAAAAACGTACTAAGCGAAAAGAGTAAATTCGCGATAGTAGAGGCGTATAAATCCGCCAGAACAAATATTATGTTCTCGCTTTCGGCATCTGAGCAAAAGGCTTTTGCGGTCTCATCTTACGCTAAGGGTGACGGAAAGAGTACAGTAGCCGCGAACCTCGCTATTTCATTCTCAAAGATGGGCAAGAAGGTCATCCTTATCGACTGCGACCTTCGTCGTCCAAACCTGCATAACATCCTTAAGCTTGAGAATAAAGCCGGATTCTCCGATATGGTAGGTAGAATGGTTGTGTTTGACGATGTGGTTCACCGCGATGTGCTTCCGTGTCTCGACGTGCTGACATCCGGTACTATCCCGCCGAACCCGTCAGAGCTTATCTGTTCTCCGGAGGTTGTACGTTTTGTTGAGCGTCTCAACAGAGAATATGACTATATTATCTTCGACTCGCCTCCGATAGGTGTTGTAGCCGACGCTCTTTTGCTCAAGGATTATATCGCCGGATATCTCCTTGTTACCAGAGAAAGAAAGACTACTCACGGTGATATAGAGAAGCTTTTGCAGAATATCAAGCTCACCGAGTCAAAACCTCTCGGATTTATTCGTGTAGGCGTTACTCACGAGGGCAAGAGGGGCAGAAGAGGCTACTACTATTACTATTACTATCAATATTATTAATGCTTTTAAGGCCGGCCTTTTGGTCGGTCTTAACTATTTGCTTAAAAAATCACTATTAAGCATAATGTTTATGTGGCAGAAATTGTATATAATAACGTTTTACGCAAGTTAGTAGCAAAAAACTTGCAATTTTTGGCTGAATATTGTAATATATACAAGGTAATTTTCTATTTTATGAATCAGAATGATTAAGGAGTAATCAATTATGAATTATTTTGAAAGCTCAAAGCCTGAGCTTGAAAAGGAACTCAGTGAGCTTGTAAAACTCTATAAGGATTATAAGGCAAAGGGACTGTCGCTTAATATGGCAAGGGGTAAGCCTTCTCCTGAACAGCTCGATCTATCAATGAGCATTCTGGATACCGTAAAGAGCGACGATAAGTGTCTCGCCGAGGACGGAATGGATTGTCGTAATTACGGCGAGATGGAGGGCATCATGGAATGCCGTCAGCTGTTCGCCGAATTGCTTGAAACCGATATAGAAAACGTCTTTGTCGGCGGTAACTCCAGCCTTAATATGATGTTTGATACAATTTCCTGTTTTATGACATCTCCGCTTTATGAGGAGTGCGAGCCGTGGCTTAACGTTACGGAGAGAAAATTCCTCTGTCCCGTACCCGGATATGACCGCCACTTCGGTATTACCGGATATTTCGGCTTCAAGATGATTCCGATTCCGATGGATTCCGACGGTCCCGATATGGATATGATTGAAAAGCTCGTAGCCGAGGATGATACGATCAAGGGTATTTGGTGTGTTCCAAAGTACAGTAATCCTACGGGTATTACATATTCCGACGAGGTTGTAAGGCGATTCGCGAACCTCAAGCCCGCGGCGAAGGACTTCCGTATTATGTGGGATAACGCTTACGCTGTTCACGATGTAACCGATACTCCGGACAGACTTCTTAACATACTTGATGAGTGCAAAAAAGCCGGTAACGAGGATTTACCGATTATGTTCTGTTCAACCTCAAAGATAACCTTCTCCGGAGCCGGTGTAGCCGCTCTGTCAGCTTCTCCGCTCAATATGAAGATACTCAGGAATAAATATAACTTCCAGACTATCGGTTATGACAAGATAAACCAGCTTCGCCACGTTCGTTTCTTCGGTAATTTTGACGGACTCTTGGCTCATATGCAGAAGCATAAGGCTGTTTTGGCTCCTAAGTTTAAGATTGTGCTCGAAAAACTCTCCGAGAATTTCGATGATAATAAGATCGCGTCATGGGAAAACCCCAACGGCGGATACTTTGTCAGCGTAAATGTATACAAGGGAACAGCCAAAAGAGTAGTGCATCTGTGCAAAAAGGCCGGTGTTGTACTCACAGGCGCGGGAGCTACCTTCCCGTATGGAGTTGACCCCGACGACAGCAATATCCGTATTGCTCCGTCCTTCCCGTCTGTAGACGAATTATCACAGGCTATGGATATTTTCTGTCTTGCAACAAGAATCGCTGCACTCGAAAAAATGATATAAAATGCAGATTTTTTAAATTCAGTATGATTTTTTAAACTAAATATTCGATATAATATTGACTTTTTGTAAAAAAAACCTTATAATAACTCTGTTACGTCTGTACATATGCAAACGTGGCGGAGTTATTTTTCGCCTTTTTGTACAGATTTGAGAAAATATTTGGAGGTCCATGGCATGAAAAGAATCCCAAAGATTATGTTTTTCATCGTTGCCATACTCATCCTCGCTTTCTCATTCACATCAATATTCGGTGTGACTTATTATGTTGGAGATAATAAGGAGAGCGTAATCAAGGGTATCGGTGATATTCGATGGGGAACAGACATCAGGGGCGGCGTCGAGGCTACATTTGAGCCTGCCGACAATTATAACGCTACTGATGAGCAGCTTGAGGCTGCTAAGTCCATTATCGAAGTTCGTATGGTAAGCTCAGGTATTACCGATTACGAGCTCTACGCGGACAACAACACAGACCGTATTATCGTTCGTTTCCCATGGAAGGAAGACGAAAAAGACTTTGACGTAGAGGCCGCTATTGAAGAAATCAGCTCGACAGCAGAGCTTACATTCCGTCCCGGCAACAGCTACGCCAAAACTTCTATTGGTTCCGACGGCGAGTACGTTTACCAGACGCCTACGGGCGAGACAGAGGAAGTTCTTATGGACGGTTCCGCTGTTAAGAACGCTCAGGCCGGTATCGACTCAAGCGCGCAGAACTCTAAGAAGTCTAACTACGTTGTATCTCTTGAACTCAACGACGAGGGCGCAAAGAAGTTTGCCGACATCACAGAGAAATATACTAAAAAGATAGTATCAATCTGGATGGACGACGTAATGCTTTCCGCTCCTGAAATTCAGGAGAAAATCGCCGGCGGTAAGGCGCAGATTTCCGGTGACTTCACCGCTGAAGAAGCTACAAAGCTTGCCGACCGTATCAACGCCGGTGCGCTTCCGTTTAAGCTCGAGACAGTTACCTACGGTTCTATCTCTGCTTCTCTCGGAGAGAACTCGCTCGTAGCTATGGGTTACGCGGGTATTATCGCGTTCGCGATTATCATCCTCTTTATGATCTTTATGTATCGCTTACCGGGCTTCATCGCCTGTATCGCGCTTACAGGTCAGATGGGTATCACAATCGCGGCTATTTCCGGATACTTCCCTGTATTCAACTCATTCACAATGACATTACCGGGTATCGCGGGTCTTATCCTTTCAATTGGTATGGGTGTTGACGCAAACGTTATCACATCCGAGCGTATCATTGAGGAAATGCGTACGGGACGTACACTCGACGGTGCTCTCGACAGAGGTACAAAGAGCTCGCTCACCGCTATCATAGACGGTAATATGACAATCGTAATTGTCGCTTTAATCCTTCTACTTGTATTCGGTCCGTTCAACGTACTCTCCTTCATCTTCGGTCAGTCTACAACAGGTACAATCTATTCGTTCGGTTATACACTTCTTATGGGTGTTATTTCCAACTTCATTATGGGCGTAGGCCTCAGCCGTGTAATGCTCACTCTCGAAGAGAAAATGCTCGTAAAGGGTAAGCCTGCTAAGAAGTTCTATGAGAGCAGAAAAATCTATTTCGGTATTTCTTTAGCAATCATCTTTATCGGTATTATATGTAACTTTATCTTTGGCACAACTCTTGACATTCAGTTCCGCGGCGGTTCTATGATTAAGTACAGCTACACAGGTGAGCTTAATGATAAGGAACTCAAGGACATTGTTCAGAAGGCTACTCCGGATGATGTAGTTACTTTCTCGGATTCTCAGGACCTTGTAAATAAACAGAATATCTTAACTGTTCAGTTCTCAGGAAATGATACTATTTCCACAGATCTTCAGAAGTCAATCACAAAGAGCATCCAGGATAAGTTCCCGGACAACAGCTTCAAGCTTGAGCAGTCAAGCTCGGTTGACGCCACAATGGGATTCAGCTTCCTTCTTAAGTGTCTGGCGGCTGTTGCTCTTGCGGGTGTACTGATGGTTCTCTACGTAACAATCCGATTCAAGAAGATCGGCGGTCTTTCGGCCGGTATCTTCGGACTTGTAGCGTTGTTCCACGACCTCGCTATCATCTACTTCTTCTATGTAATTTTCCGTATGCCGATTGACTCCAGCTTTATGGCTGTAGCGCTTATGATTCTCGGTTACTCGCTGAATGATACAGTCGTTGTTTACGACCGTGTTCGTGAGGAGAGAAAGAACCTCGGCTACAAGGCTGACATTAAGGATGTATTTAATGTCGCTTCATCAAAGGTTATGCGTCGTACAATCATCACTTCAATTACAACAATCACTGCTGTTGTTATCGTTTATGTTACAGCGTTTATCTTCAACCTTGACTCCGTTAAGGCTTTTGCGCTCCCGATGATTGTCGGTCTCGTATCCGGTTGTTATTCTTCACTCTGCATCGCGGGCCCTCTCTGGGTAATGTGGAAGAAGAGAGACAAAAAGGACAAGAAATAATTTTTTTGAGGGTGTCAAATTGGCACCCTCATTTTTTACTCTACAGTTTTCTGCTGTTCGGAAACGTGCGATGAGTAGCGAAAAGCTACCATTGGCACGCTTTTCTTATTACAATATATTTCTTATATTTATCTGCTCCCGGCTTTTTATAGACAGGAGCTTTTTAGTTATCTCCTCGGTTTTTATGTTTATATTTGTGATATCCTTGTGCTTTATATAAACGCTTAGATCGGTCAGCGCGCTGTCTATTTCTTCCAGTATGTCGTGCTTGTAGTAGCAGTACATTATTATGATTGTATCGCTTTTGTATTCGTTCTTGGTTATTTCGCAGAGTTTTTGCGCTTTATCGTAGCTTTGGTGATTGATGTTGTTTTCAATTATTCTTATATTCTTTATGCATTTATCTGCTCTTGTACTAACGTCGAGCTGCATTATATACGCCGATATAACACAAATGGTTATTATTATATAAGCAAAAAATCTTCGTTTCATTCTTTATCAATCAGCTTATATTGTCCTTTTTTGTTATATGTCATAAGAAACACCTCGTTTGCTTTCTTATTATTTTTATTCAGTATTTTGTCAATCATCGCCTTGCTGGTGCCGCTTAGTTTTATTGAGTTATTCAGATACTCTCCGTCGCTGATAACAACAGTTTCGAGTCCCTCGTCATCTGTGTTAATGCTTAAGTCCGATAGGGTTGGGGTTCTGTTTTCGGGTTTTTGCAGTACGCTGAGCTTTCCGTTGGTCTCCACAATGCAGTATTCGACCTCATCAATCGAGAATATCCCTAATTGCCTCAACTGTACGTATAAGTCCTCTATTGTCATTCTCAGCGCTCTCATTTTGTCCTGATTTAGTTCTCCGTTCTCGATTACCACTACGGGATTACCGCAGACTATACGCCTGAATTTGTTGCTCTTCATCATTATAACGCTGACAATGATTTCGAGTGATACAAGTATCAGCGTCGGGATGATTCCCGACAACATCGGTTTGTCGGTGTTTTCCATAGGCAGAGATGCTATGTCGGCAATCAACAGGGTGATAACCAGCTCGCTGGGCTGTAAATCGCTAATCTGTCTTTTGCCCATAAGCCTTACGCTGAATATAACAAAGAAATACAGTATTACAGTTCTTATTATTGTTACAAGCATTTTATCACCGTTAGTATTTATTTGAGTTTTAACCTGAATAATACATTTTTTACGGCAAAAATAATAATGGTGATTCAATGTATAATTCTTTAGAAGAAAATTTATCATACCTGAAAAATATAACGCACAGCTCGGCGGATTTTACTGTCAGGGAACTTTGTTTAGCTAACGATACCAAATGCGCGGTTATTACAACAGAGGGAATGAGTGACAAGGAGGTATTGCCTATTGCGGTAATAAAGCCAATTCTGGAGCAAAGCTACAATAAATCAGGCGAAGATTTATTCGATTACATCTACGATAATGTATTGTGCGCCTCGGAGATTTCCGTACTCAGGGATTTTGACGAGGTAATCAATATGTCTATGTCGGGATTCGCTGTATTCGCCGTGGACGGATGCGCAAGAATGGCGGCGATAGGAGCCCAGGGATATGACTTTCGCGGTATTACCGAGCCGGAGAGCGAGCTTGTGCAGAGGGGCAGCCGCGAGGGCTTTACCGAGGCGCTCAGGGTAAATATGACGTTGATCAGACGAAGAATGAAGAATCCCGAACTTGTTTTTGAAACATCAAAAATAGGCGAGGAGTCTAATACAGAGATTTGCCTTTGCTATTTAGTTAACAAAGCCACGCCTTCCTCGGTAAATGAAGTCAGAAAAAGGCTAAAGGCCTGTGACCTGAAGGTTTTGCTCGGAAGCGGATATCTGGTTCCTTATCTTGAGGACAGCGG
>CADAEZ010000045.1:0-4454 GCA_902787145.1 uncultured Ruminococcus sp. | reverse complement strand
AAATTTTTACCGGTATAGGCATCACCGAGCGCCCCGATACCTTATGCGGTAAGCTTATTGAGGGCAGAATAGGTATTATTGTTGACGGAACTCCGTCTGTATTGGTTATACCTCATTTGTTTGTAGAAAACTTCCAGTCCGTTGACGACTACTCCAACCGTCCTTATTTCGCGGCTATTGTCAGGATATTAAAGTATTTCTCATATTTTGTATCCATTCTGTTTCCTGGTGTTTATATAGCCCTGGTTACTTTTCATCCCGAATATTTTCCTTCGGTACTGATGAAGAATATCAAAGAATCAATAGACCATACTCCGCTTCCGCCATTGCTTGAAGTTTTGGTTATTGATTTTGTATATGAAATTATGAGGGAGGCTGGGCTCAGGCTGCCTAAGGTACTGGGACACGCTGTCAGCATTGTCGGAGCTCTTGTAATCGGCGACTGCGCTATTTCTGCCGGCTTAATCGGAGCCCCAACCCTTATGTCTGTCGCTGTAGCGGCAATATGCAGCTATGTAATACCCGATTTGTATCCCCAGATTACTGTATTACGTCTTTCGTTTATTGTAATCGGCGGCATACTCGGAGTATGGGGCATAGTAATGTTGTCGACAGTTGTGCTGATTTTTATGTGCTCAAAATCTACTCTCGGAGTTATATTTATAACTCCCGTATCGCCTTTCTCAAAGAAAAATATGCGAGATGTATTTATTCGCCTGGGCTGGAAAAAGCTATCTCAATACAATATGAATGTTCAAAATTTAAAGGGTGGCAGCGTGTATGAGAAATGACAGAATTACTTTCGTTCAGTTTATTTGGACTATGCTCATATGCTCGATCTACTCTGTTGTATTTACCAAGTGCGAACCTTCCGGTGGTAATCTGATAATATCGGGATGTATTATATTCATTAATCTAATAATTTATTATTTGTATCAGGATAAACCAACTAAGCTTACCAAGGCTGTACTGGCGGTATATTTTTCGTATATTATCCTGATATGTTCTGTTAGGTTTACTGATTATATGAGCGCAGAGCTGGGATACGGCCCTGTATGGCTGATTGTAATTATTTTGCTTGTATTTATATTCTTTTGCTCGCTAAAAGGGATAGAGCCTATTATACGCGCGGGAGCGATTATACTGCCGTTTTTGCTGGGAGCTGTTATCTATATCGCGGTTTGTTGTTTTGGTTTTATAAAATTTGATATAAGCCTTGCTGTTGATACCAATATGATTTTTTATCTCATTCTGTTATTTCCCGGCGCGTGTTATATTTGGATGAAGGATAATATAATTCCGTCAAAGAATTATAGCAAGTATATTTCGGCGCTTATTCTACTTGGCATTATTGTTTTATTTATGTTTTTGTCGGATAACCGTAATGGCGAGTTTCCGTATCAGAGGATCACCGAGATAGCTTATATTGATGTGTTCAGGGGAGCGGACTGTATGCTGCTTGAATTATTTTCAGTATCCGGGCTGTTTATAACGGCGATACCGACGGTTGTAATGTTTAATAATTCTGATAATAAATACATTCATAAAGGTATTTATCTGTCGGCAATCGGAATACTGATTCTGATTTCGGAATACAGCATATATGTAAAGTCATTTGTTCAAAATGAGTTCTTGGTTTTGGGTGTATTTACCGTAGTTTTGCTCACAGAGTTAATTGAAATAATCAAAGCTTTTATAAATCTTAGGGGTAATAAGCCCGTTTGGATGAATAAAAATTCATAAATTGAAAAAATTTGCTTAAATATACTTTTCAAATTGTATGTTTTGTAGTATAATAGACCCTGTATAATGTATTCGTATGTGAATTTATAACAGCAAACGAATAAAACCTATTACAAAGGCGGGGTAGAAATGGCTTCAGGATATACTGTATCGCTCAAAAAAATTATTGATAATTTGTCCTTAAATCCTCTTTATATGCCTTGTGAACCGGAAACAATAATGATAACCAACAGTGATATCAGTCGTCCCGGCTTACAGCTTACAGGCTATTTTGACTTTTTCGACAAAACCAGAATCCAGGTATTCGGCAACACGGAGTTTTCCTATCTCTCGCGTTTTGGAGTTGAACAGCAGCAGCACGTTATCGACAGTATTTTCAGGTTTGGCCCTCCGGCTGTAATTCTCTGCCGTAACTATGAGCTGACTGACGCTATGATGCGCTGCGCTACCGAGCACAGTATCCCGATTCTACAGTCATCGGAGAACACTTCCAACATAACCGCCGGAATCGTTACTTTCCTGTCCTCCGAGCTGGCTCCCAGAATCACCCGTCACGGCGTTTTGGTCGAGGTATACGGCGAAGGTTGTCTTATTATCGGCGACAGCGGAGTAGGTAAGAGTGAGACCGCTATCGAGCTTATAAAAAGAGGTCACCGTCTTATTGCCGACGACGCCGTCGAGATCAGGAAGGTCAACAACAATACTCTGATTGGTCAGTCGCCGCAGAATATCAGGCATTTTGTGGAGCTCAGGGGTGTAGGTATTATTAACGCGCGTAACCTTTTCGGTATGGGCTCGATCAAGATGAACGAAAAAATTGATATGGTTATCAACCTTGAGCTCTGGGACGGCAAGAAGGCTTATGAGCGTATGGGACTTGAGAATGAATACATCAGCATACTCGGAGTTCAGGTGCCTATTATGACTATTCCCGTCAAGCCCGGACGAAATCTTTCAAATATTATCGAGGTTGCCTCTATGAATAACAGACAGAAGAAAATGGGCTATAACGCTGCTCAGGATCTTCTGACAAGTCTTGGACTGGAGATTGATGACGAGATGATAGAGAAAAGGGTAATCGGTACTTGGGACTAAACAAATCAGCGCGGTTTTGTGTGAAACTACACTAATACTCTGCACACTCAGTTTTTGAGTGATGGCTAAACCGCCATTTACACCTTATCAGCCCACGGTAAGGTTGTATGGATAATAACTCTTTGTGGGCTGAAAGGCTATTGCGATTGTTATGGATAAATTTGATAGAATTTTTGAATTTGCCGCGGAGCAGGGATGTAAGGTCATCAGAAACGCTCCTATGAATAAATATACCACCTTTAAAATCGGCGGTGAGGCTAAGCTTTTAGCCGAAGTCGAGAATAAATCACAGCTTTCAAAGCTTATCGTCGAGTGCAACAACAATGATGTTGAGTACATAGTAATCGGAAAAGGCAGTAATATTATCGTTAATGATAACGGCCTTGATATGCTTGTGATAAAGCTTTCGGGTGAGTTTACCAATATAGACCGCATTGACGATACAACACTCTATTGCGGAGCCGGTCTATCGCTCGCCGGATTATGCAAGGAGGCCGAGGATAATTCTCTGTCCGGACTTGAGTTCGCGTGGGGAATTCCCGGTTCGGTCGGAGGAGCGGTATTTATGAACGCCGGGGCATACGGCGGCGAGATGAAAAACGTTGTAGTCTCGGTTAATCATATTGATAAAAACGGTAAGTTCGGCACAATCAAGGCTGATGAGCTTGACTTCGGCTACCGTCACAGTGTTTATAAGGAGAACGGGTTTACCATTATAGGAGCCGTGTTCAGGCTAAAGCTCGACAATAAAACCGAAATCAGGAACCGTATGGATGATTTTATGGGAAGAAGAAAGGATAAACAACCGCTGGAGTTTCCATCCGCCGGTTCGGTGTTCCGCAGACCTGAGGGCGCGTTTGCGGGTGCTTTGATCGAACAATGCGGACTAAAGGGCGCTTCGGTCGGCGGAGCTCAGGTTTCTCCCAAACACGCCGGATTCATTGTCAATACCGGTAACGCTACGTCCGAGGATGTAAGATCCCTCATTAAAAAAGTTCAGGATACCGTACAAAAAGAAACAGGTTATTATTTAAAAAGAGAAGTTATATTTCTGGATTAGAATTAAGATATGGAATTTGTTATTATTACCGGACTTTCCGGAGCGGGAAAAACCTCTGCTTTACACGCTCTTGAGGACATAGGATTCTATTGTGTGGATAATTTGCCCACAACTCTGTTGAAAACATTTTATAATCTTTGTGAATCTTCGACTGACAAATCTATGAACAAGGTCGCTGTTGTAATAGACGTGCGCGGCGGAGAGAATCTTAACAACCTGTACTCTGATATTCAGAGCTTTAGAAAGAAAAGAAAATCTCTCAGGCTAATTTTTCTTGACGCCAGGGAGGATGTTCTTATCACAAGATTCAAGGAGACCCGCCGTCGCCATCCGCTCGCCGAGTTTGTTCCGGATAATTCTGTCGAGAGCGCGCTTTCTCTTGAGGCTTCCTACCTTGAACCGTTTAAGAAAATGGCGGATTATATTATTGATACTACCAACGTCAGTACAAAGCTCCTTAAAGAGAGGATAACAGGTTTTTATCTTGATAACGGTGAAAAATCCATTATCCTGTCTTTCATATCATTTGGATTTAAGCATGGAGTACCGTCGGACT
>CADAEZ010000044.1:7346-20161 GCA_902787145.1 uncultured Ruminococcus sp. | reverse complement strand
ACATTCTTTTCAATCATCTTGCTCAATTCCGAACGTTGAACATTCAAGCAATGAGCAATCACTATTCTCGCATAGGCGCGGTCACTCGCGTTTTCTATCTGTTCAAAGTGTTTGTCATCAGCGGGTGCTTCCTCTTCCTCACCGGTTGTGCACGGATTTTTGATAAATTCTTCTTTGTCGCTCATTGTTATACCTCCAAAAATATTTTAACCAAATCAGGAATAAATCAACGCCTATACAGTGAAAAATACAAGAAAATGATTTATTATTCTATATTATAATTATTATTTAGAAAAATTATAGTATTCTATAAGGTGATTAATTATTTACGGAGTGATAATATTTTGGAAGTCCAATCGTGGCAAATTATAACAATTGTACTGTGTATTCTGCTTTCGGCGTTTTTCAGCTCGGTCGAGACGGCGTTTTCTTTCGTAAACACCATACGGATTCAGAGTTATGCCGATGACGGCGATAAACGGGCTAAAAAAGTGCTGTATATCACGGAGAACTTTGACAAAGCGCTGACGGCGATTCTGATATGCAACAACATCGTAAACCTTGGATGTTCGTCTCTTGCCACAGTTGTATGTCTTGAGCTTTTCGGCGACATCGGCACAGCCATTGCTACCGGAGCCACAACCCTGCTTGTGCTGACTTTCGGCGAGGTAATCCCGAAATGTCTCGCCAAAGAGCACAGCGAAGCGTACTCGCTTGCCACTGCCTCAATACTCAAGGCAATAACAATTATCCTGTCCCCAATTGTAATTTTCTTTATAAAGCTAAAGGAAGCGGCAATCAAGATTGCCGGATCAAAAGAAGAACAGCCCTCCGTCACCGAGGACGAGCTGAAACAGATTGTCGAAACTATCGAGGACGAAGGTGTGCTTGAGGAAGACGAGAGCGAAATGGTCCAGTCGGTACTCGACTTTGACGACAAAACCGTGCTCGAGATCCTTACTCCGAGGGTTGATATGACAGCTATCGACATTATGGATCCTCCGGAAAAGCTAAAGCACATCATTATCGAGTCAAGATACTCGCGAATCCCCGTATACAAGGACACAATCGACCATATTATCGGTATTCTGTACACAAGAGACTATCTTGAGGAGCTCGCTAACGGCAAGGAACCTAATATCGGCAAACTGATTCAGCCGGCTTACTTTGTATTTAACAACCAGAATCTGTCCAAGATACTCAGCGACTTTAAGCGCAAGAGGCTGCACATAGCTGTTGTTACCGACGAATACGGCGGAACCCTCGGTATTGTAACAATGGAAGATTTGCTGGAGGAAATCGTCGGCGAAATCTGGGACGAGGACGAGGAAATCGAGAACGACTGCACAAAAATCTCCGACAACGAATACATCGTCAGCGGTGATATGCCGCTTGAGGATTTATTCGACCTCGCGGACATCGACTCCGACGACGTCGAAACCGACGCGGTTACAGTCGGCGGATTTATACTTGAGCATTTTACGACTATTCCGAGGCGCAAGGCAAAGTTCAGTTTTCGTAACATCAGCCTGCAGGTTCAGCAGGTCAACAGCCAGCGAATAATTTCGGCAAACGTAGAAATAGACCCTATAGAGGATGAAGAAGATGAGGATTAGCCCTCATCTTCTTTTATTTTACCGCATATTTTCATCACCGGATAGCTCAACAAAATCCACATCGCCGAATAGAACGGACAAATCTGACCTTTGATATTCAGACGGTTTTTTGAGTAATCCCAGACATTCAGCTTTAGTAATCTGTTGAACACACAACCGGTACAAAACTCATACGCGGTAATTACAGCTCCGCCGGACAGGCACTTGACCGCCGAGGGCAGTTGCCTCAGTCTTGTAAATACTCCAATCAGGCTGACAAAACACGCTCCGCCGGTTATAAACATTGACCAGTGGGTTTTTCCGCGCCATATGATCTCTATGAGTCCATAGCATATCCCTCCGAACAAAAACAGTCCGCCCTTGCTTTTATACATAAAAAATCACCGTCTATAGTGTTTACTCAGACGGTGATATTATTAACCATAATTTTTAATTCTTCTAAAGAATATAAGCAATTTAGCGCTGTAAGCATTGCGTTAGTGGTCAGATAGGACGGCAGGGAAAGTTCTTCGAGCAGCTTTTTGCGGAGGATTTTTGAGTTTTCGCGGCCGGTAAGGCCGAGATCGTACAGGTCATTCTTTGTGATTTCACCTGGATTTTCGCCTGACTTTTCTCCTATTATTTCGGCTCCGCTTTTGCGTATCGCGTCGATTATACTATCGTCGGACACTCCCTCTACTCCGAGGAAGCCCTCCTTGGAATCCTCGGATTTGCGCTTTTCCCTACCCTTTAGCTGAGGGATATAGGCGTTCTTAATACTATCGGATTTTACAACTCCCTTTATGAAATTGCGTATCACAAAGCCC
Organism: uncultured Ruminococcus sp.; assembly: GCA_902787145.1. Taxonomy (GTDB): domain Bacteria; phylum Bacillota; class Clostridia; order Oscillospirales; family Acutalibacteraceae; genus Ruminococcoides. Next base: position 17,739 of record CADAEZ010000044.1, on the reverse strand, counting down.
GCGGAATCACTGTCGGTCAGAATCAGGATACCCCTCTGCTCCGCAATTCTTTTTATGAGGTTTTGTTTTTCCTTATCCTTAAAAACTCTAAAACCGTTAGTCTCAATCACCGGGGTATCTATGATTGACTTTAGCTTTATCTTGTCATATTTTCCCTCAACAATAACCGCCTCTTTTACAGAAATCATAGTTGCCTCTTTCCCGCGTGCATTATAAGCTTTGACACCAGAGTTTCGATAAGGATACGCTCGTTGACGGCGGTACTGCGGAGCTTAGCGGTAGCCGAAACTATATCGTCTACACTGTCGCGCAGGGCTTCGGTAGAAATCTTTGAGGTCTTTTTTACTGCGTTTCTGAGAGCGAACTCGCGCCTTCCGTAGCCGAAGTCTTTGGCGACTGTGGAGAGTTGCTCGCCGCATTCCACAGCTATCCTCGCCCGGTAAAAGTCCATATACGCCATACTTATGACGTTTATAATCTCGTTGGCGTCGGCCTTCTGATAAAACAAAGTGTCGAGGATTTCGAACGCCTTACTGCTGTTCTGCGCGACAATCTCGTCCGTAAGCTTAAAGATATTCGCCTCCAGCCTCTTTGTGACCAATAGCTCTATCTCGTCACCCGTGATATATCCGCCGTCGCCGACATAGTTGCACAGCTTGTCCAGTTCGTTTTTTATGGTATGGAGGTCGTCGCCTACATATTCCTGCAGCTTATACGCGTCTGCCTGCTCAATTTTAATCGAGCGTTTATCCGCCCATTTTACAATCTGACGGGCTAGGCTGATATCAGTCTCGCGGTTGGCCTGACAAACCGTACCGTGCTTTTTTACATAATTATAAAGGAGCTTAAAGTTAGCGCCAAGCTTTTTGGAATCCTGTTCTAGCGTCGGATAGGTCAACACGACAACCGTGCCATCCAATACATTGCCGAGAATCTCGGTCAATCGCTCAACATCGCTTTTACTCTCGCTGTTGGCGTCATAATCGGAGATTTTTACGACATTGTACTCGCTCATAAACGGAACAACCTGTACCGCTACAGCAATATCGTCGAGGTTATAATCTTTCGAAAAGCTGTGAAAATTAAACTCCGACGGATTTTTTCCCGAAAGCTTTTCTATCAGGTATTCGGTATCCGCGCGGACAAACATCTTTTCCTCGCCGAAAATAAGATACAATTTATCGAATATCTTTTTATTTATATTTTGTTTTAGTTCTTTTCTGCTGATTTCCGGCATTGTGTTCACCCTAAGTCTATAGATACGGTTCCGTTTTCGGCGGTAATAAGTTTGTCCTCCGTGGCATGCTTATTTTTCTCCGGCAAAACAAGGAAGCTGTAGTCAATCTTTTCGTATTCTTTGGTGTACTCTGTAAGCACAAGATAGTCGGGACTGCGATATTTTTTCGGAAGTTCACTGACTACACCGTTTTCGGGAGCGAGCAGCACAGAACTCTCGCCCTTTATATACTGCCACGTGTGGCCGTTCTTGCATACGAGATAGTCGCTGACGCTCTCGTCGAGCTTTAGTTCCATTTCGGTGTCGGCGTTAAAGAGTCTGTATCTGAGCTTGCTTGCCAGCTCATACATATTACCGCTGTCCGCACATCTATAATACATCAATAAATCCTTTACGTCAAATTCGTTTAGAATATTATCGGCATAATTTGACTCCCTGCGGTCATTTGACGGCACTGTCAAAAAGTCGATATTCCCCGCGCTGTAGTGAAGCTCGCTGAGGACTTTGTTTCTATAGAGGTAATTGCCTCCGCAGCACAAGACTGAGTTTCTGTCCTTTCCCTTTACCAGAGCGGTTATCCCTTTTCCGCTGTTTATGATATTCAGACTCACGCCTCTGTCATTTAAGCCGGCGTAAGAGCCGAAGCAGATACTAAGCAAAATCGATATCGCCACCGCCACGGAAACAGTTTTGCTTCTGTTTTTAAAATGCATCGCGACAAACACCAATCCCGCGAAAATCACAAGCCAGATTATCACAAACACAGGATTTATATACAGCTTTGTAAAAGAAATCCCGGCCGCGAACCTGACTACCGAAATTATCCACAACGAAACCTTTTCCGCGGCATATGCGAACACCTCAGCTACTATACTCATATACGGAATATAGTAAAGTATTGCCGCCGCAAGGGTACAAATCATCAGCACCGCTACAACCGGAGCGACCAGTAATGAGGTCAAAACAAACGACAGATTACAGCTTCCGAAGTTTATCAAAGTTATCGGAGAAATCGCCAGAGTCGCGCAGCAGGAAATCAAAAAATAATCAATAAGCCGAAACAATACCGAATACAATATCAGCCTGCGTTTTGATTTTGCGATAAGCTTTTTATCCTCGTTGAGTTTAATTATTTCGCTTTCTTTTTTAATTCTTCCTGAGAATTTTAAGCGATAGAATTCCGACAGTTTCGGATGAAAATATATCAGACTCAGCACTGAGGCAAAAGACATCAGCACCCCGATATTGCCGACGCTCATCGGATTTATAATTGTAATCAAAAACGCCGCGAAGCCGAGGTTATTAAAGTTATCGGATTTTCGCATTATACATGCTCCGAAAAGCGACAGAATTACCATTACCGCTGAACGCACCACCGGAGCGTACATACCGGTTATCCCGGCGTACAAAAGAATCAGCGGCGTCGCGATAATAAAATTTAAAATGCTCGATTTTCTTTTACTGCCGACAAAACTCAGCAGAAAAATAACAACAGCAGAAATAATGCTCAGGTGCATTCCGGATACGACTATAATATATGACAATCCCGATTCGGAAAAGTCTACTCTCAACTCGTCGGGAATGACGTATTTTTCGCCAAGCGTAACAGACTTGCATACTTCGGCTTCGGGAGAATTTATAAGATTGCCGATAGCGGCGGAGAGCTTTTCCCTTATAACTAAAGGCAAAAACCTCAGCTCGCCCGACTTGTCGGATATGATATTAACATCACTGTCGTCGCTGATGTTCGCCCAAAGCTTGTAGCCGAAAGAGTTGTAGTGTTTATTGTTACATACCCTGAATTCCCCCAAAAAGCCTATTTCGTCGCCGTAAGACAGCTTAAGGTCTTTGTCTGATATCAACTGGATTTTTTGTTTTTCGTTTATGCCCAGTATATTTTCGCTCTTGAGTTCATAGTAATATTCTCCGAATTTTTCCCGTGGAATCTCGGTCACGACAGCCTCGCAATATCCCTTTTTACCGTCAAAAGGCTCGGCATCGGAGAAAAACGCGGCGGTAAAAATATTGAAATAAACTACGGACAACAATGACGCAACAGCTACCGCAAGTATTGCCGAACGATGTCTCGCGTAGGGTTTGACGACAAAGGCGCATACTGACAAAATCAGCGCGAAAGCAAAAACCGCCAAGGCACCGTAAAACCCAAAATAAAAAACGACCGTGAACGTCGCAAGCATAGTTATGCCTGTATACGCAAACAGTCGTTTAGTCATCTTGAACCTTACCTTTACTTAGGAAAAACCGGAAGTTTTTCGAGGAAGATAATGTCGTCTCTGTCGGCAGCGTCGCCCTCGGCGAGAACAGCAGCCATAGCTACGGTATTGCCGCCTGCTTTTTCGACAAGCTTTTTGAGCGCGATTAGGCTCTCTCCGGTGGAGATTACATCATCTATGATAAGCACTCTCTTGCCCTTAATCTTCTCGATATCATCCGTACCGATGTACAGTCTCTGGAGCGAAAGCGTTGTGATTGAGCGCACCTCAACATTGATGTACTCGGGCATATACACCTTGAGTCCCTTACGGGCTACAACATACTCGCCGTTTTCCTGACGAGCCATCTCGTATCCGAGAGGGATTCCCTTTGCCTCGGCAGTAACGATTACATCGTGCTCAGGGCATTTCTTCAGCAATTCTCTCGCGGCAGCTACAGTCACCTCGACATCACCGAACATTACGAACGCTGCGATATCCAAATGCTCGCTGACCTCGCAGAGAGGCAGCTCTCTCTCGCATCCGGCTATGTTAATCTTATATGTATCGGACATTTGCTTATACCATCTTTCCTAAAGTTTTTCCGCCCATAAGGTGGAAGTGAATATGAAATACAGTCTGACCCGCGTCGGGACCGCAGTTGGTTACAATACGATAACCGTTTTCGAGTCCCACAGAAGCGGCAATCTCGCCCGCCTTGGAGAAAATATGAGCTATAACGTCGCTGTTTTCGGCATTAACCTCGTCGACGCTCGCGATATGCTCCTTTGGAATCATTACGATATGGACGGGAGTCTCCGGCTGGATATCGTGGAAAGCCAGCATTTTGTCGTCCTCATAAACCTTATTCGACGGAATAGAGCCGTCAATTATCTTACAAAAAACACAATTATCCATAATAGTTTACATAGCCTTTCCGCCCACAAACAGACATTAAAGACATTTACAACCTCACCGTGGGCGGATAAGGCGTAAACGAAATTCAGTCATCGCTGGTTGTCTCAAGTTGACAAACCGTGCGGACAACACTATCACTGTGTCGCCGTTTTTCACATTTATACAAATATAATAATACTAAATCAGATAAAAAGCAAGTTATTTTTTAGCGGTGATCTTCTTTTCCTCGCCGTTAATCAATCGCTTGATATTGGATGCATGCTTTATAATAACAAAAATACTGATTAACAAGGCTGTTGCCACACTTCCGAACACATACCAAAGCTCGTAGTGTAGAATCAGATAGTCAATAAAGAAGCACATAATAAAAGTATATAACGGAAAAAGCGCCGCGCAAATAATACTCGCCAGGGAGATTATCTTTGAACAGATAAAAATGATAAGGAAGGTAGCGAGAATCATAACAAACACGCGCCAATCGGTTACAAGCATTGTAGCCGCGGCGGTAACAATACCCTTGCCGCCCTTAAATTTGAAGAAAACAGGATAGCTGTGACCTACAATACAGAAAAATCCGCAGAGGTATTTTCCGACCCTGACTATAGCGTCGGTGTCAGGCATTCCCGCGCTGAGATAGGAGAAAATAAGTCCTCCGATAACCACGGCGAGTACGGACTTGAGAAGATCGCATACTATCGTAAGAATCGCGGGGAGCTTGCCGACGGAACGAAGCACGTTAGTAAATCCGGCATTGCCGCTTCCCATCTTTCGGATATCTCCGCCCTTGGTAAAGATTCCGGTCACAATAACAGCCGTGTTGAGGCTGCCGAGCAGATAGGCTATAACAAAAGCGAGCGTAATTATGTACCAGTTAAGAATTATAAAACTCATCAGTTTTTCTCTCCCCTCTCTCTTATTATCATACGTATCGGCGTTCCCTCAAGCGCAAAGGTCTCGCGGATACGGTTTTCGATATATCGTTGGTATGAAAAATGGAACAATTCCTTGTTATTACAAAAGCTGACGAATGTCGGCGGCTTTGTAGACGGTTGGGTCATATAGAATATCTTAAGCCTTTTACCCTTGTCGGTCGGAGGCTGAACCCTGGTCGTAATCTGGGCAAGCAGCTCGTTGAGCGTACCGGTGCGGATACGCATAGCGTTGTTAGCGGCAACGGTGTTGACGAGAGTAAAGAGGTTATCCACCCTCTGGCCGGTTTTTGCCGAGATAAACACTGTCGGCGCCCATGACATAAACGCAAAGTCGACGGCTATACGCTTCTTAAAATTAGCCATTGTCTTTGTATCTTTTTCGATAGCGTCCCATTTGTTGACAGCTATGATACACGCCTTGCCCGCCTCAAGCGCGAGTCCGGCAACTTTGGTATCCTGTTCGGTACAGCCTATCTCGGCGTCTATCATAATAACGCACACATCGCTGCGCTCAATCGCCATTTTCGCGCGGATAATACTGTATTTTTCTATTTCGTCAACGATTCTGCTCTTTCGCCTTATGCCCGCCGTGTCGATAAAGTTATACTTGCCGAACTTGTTCTCGACCAGTGTGTCGATACTGTCGCGGGTTGTGCCGGCGATATCGGACACTATACACCTCTCCTGCGAGGTAATGTAGTTTATAAGCGAGCTTTTGCCGACGTTAGGCTTGCCGATTACTGCTACATTGATGATGTCGCCGTTTTCGTCATCCTCATCCTCGGACGGAAGATGCGAAAAAACCTCGTCGAGCAAATCACCGGTGCCGTGGCCGTGAACCGCGGAAACCTGTACGGGGTCACCGAGTCCGAGATTGTAGAATTCGTAAAACTCAGGCTGAGGCTCGCCTATCGAATCGCATTTGTTAACACAAAGAACCAGGGGCTTACCCGATTTTTGCAGCATATTGGCAACATCGAGGTCGGTAGCGACAAGCCCTGACTTCATATCCGTTACAAGAATGATAACCTGAGCCGTGTCAATCGCGAGCTGAGCCTGGCGGCGCATCTGCGAGAGGATAACATCGTCCGACTTCGGCTCGATACCGCCTGTGTCGATCACAACAGCCTTTCGGTTTTGCCATTCGAGCTCACCGTAGATTCTGTCACGGGTAACGCCGGGGGTATCGTCGACAATAGACAGACGCTGACCTATCAGTTTATTAAAAAGAGTTGATTTGCCGACATTAGGTCTGCCGACAATAGCGATAATCGGTTTTGCCATTTACTCACTCCCTTTAATGGAAAATGTAAAACGAGGCTGTCGCGGTATTGCGACAGCCCCATTGTTGAAAAAATTACTTTGTTGTTGTAGCGTCTTCCTTTACAACAACCTGTCTGCCCTTATACTGACCGCAAGTTGTGCAAGCCTTGTGAGGCGCTGTGAGCGCGCCGCAGTTTGGGCAAGTTGTGAGAGCGGGAGCCTCGATTGTATAAACCGCCGAACGTCTTGTGCTCTTTCTTTTGTGAGAAGTTTTTCCGGTAGGTACTGCCATTTTGATTTCCTCCTTAAAATATGTTATTCTTCTGAAATTAGCTGTTTAAGGACTTCGAGCCTTGAATCAACCGACGCTTTGTCACAGCCGCAGTCACCTTTGTTAAGGTTTTTGCCGCACTTTTGACAAAGTCCCATGCAATCCTCCCTGCACAAAAACTTGCTCGGAAGATTAAGCATAATGTCCGAGGCAGCGACCTCGTCCAGTTCAAGGGTATAGTCCGGTGTTTCAATATAGTCGTCGTTTTCGTCATCAATAAGCGAAACCGCTAACCCGTGAGTAAAGACTTGCTCCATATGCTTTGTAATTGGCTCAAAGCACCTGTCGCAGCGGGTGGTATAGTCAAAAACCGCTTTAATCTTCAGCTCGACAAGCCCGGCTCGGTTGACCGCCTCGGCATGAATATTGACGGGTGACTTGAATGGATAATCACCGCCTATGTCAAAATCACTCAAAGGCAAGGAATAGTCAAACTCCCGCCGAAGGCCTTCGCTAAGGAAGACATCTTTTAGTTGAAGAAGCATAAGCACCTCCAAAACATAGAAAACGCATATTAAAACGCTAGTAGTTATTATACAAAAAGAGTGAGGGTTTGTCAATATATAATCGAAATTTTTTCGATATCTTCAATACCAAAATCAAAAACTCAACAATAAAATCGGTCGCGCGGTTTTATTCCGCTCCTTTGAGCGCTTCGACCATATCAATTCTCTTGTTTTTTCGGGCAACCATAAATCCGACCAAGAGCGAAACTCCGAAGGTCAAAAGTATAGATACGCAGTAGGTCAGCACACCGAGCATAAGCTTCATTTCGTATTCGCCCGCGAGCGCCGTCAGCAGCCATTGAAGCACGCCGACTCCGGCGGGAAGTCCGATTATCACCCCGATAAAAGTAAGCCAGATATTCTGTGAAATCAAAAGCTTTCCGATTGTACGGTTTCTGAATCCGAGAACTTTCAGCGTACCGATTTGCGTTTTCTCCTTGGTTGCTATACGGTGCATAGTAGTGACCATTGTGAGAATAGCGATCGCAAGAAACAGCACAGGCAGGACAGAGCCCATAGTTTTGCCTTCCTCAGCTTCGCCCATAGCTTCCTTATATACTACGTGGTCGTCCTTCGAGGTTACCATAATCGTGCGTCCGAGCTTTTTCTTGACATCCTTTTCAAGCGCTTTCTGCTCGTGTTCTCCGCTTTTATATATTCTGGTTACGTTTTTAAAATTTACAATTGACATAATTACCTCCCGGACAGAGAGAGTTCTTTTTACGCTTACTATATAGGTTAGTCTAAGCTAACTTCATATCCGAAATAAAAGCCTGCAAATACAGGCTTTATGCAAAAAATAAAACATTCATAACTCACAAAGAGTAACAGGAACCGACATAAAACAACACACATCTTAACCGGATCCTATCGTATCGCACGCTCAGTTGCAAGCTGCGCACGAGCTACGTCTTAAGTTATTACTCGCGATATGAGGTTCCCGGTTATGAATAATCTTGAAGATGCTTTTTCAGAGCTGAGAATGTTTCTGAGCTGATGACGTGTTCAATCTTACAGGCATCGTTTACGGCGTTTTCCTCGTCGACACCCAGCCGCATAAACAGCTCGCTCAATACAGTATGACGCTCATAGGTACGCTCGGCAACTTCCAGACCCAAATCGGTCAGCACGATGCCGCCGTCAGAACCTACTGTGATATATCCGCCGTCTCGCAATATACCCATTGCGCGGCTGACGCTGGGTTTTGAATAGCCGAGCTCGGAGGCAACATCAATCGCGCGTACAAAGCCCTTTCTCTGTCTCAAAACATAGATTGTCTCAAGATACATTTCGCCGGATTCCTTTAGTACCATTGTCCTCGCCTCCTGTGGTTTATACAGCATTATACCATATAACAGTTTCGTTGGCAAGGAAGTTATATTTATATTCACACTTCCAAAATCCAAAAGGCAGAAGTAATTGCTTAACTTCTGCCTCTCGGATTGATTATTTACTGAGTGGATTAACTCATGTTGGAAATCTTATTATGGCAGGAGCCCGACATTGCGCAGGTTTTGCAGTTTCCGCAATTGCACACTACGGATCTTCCCTGCTTTTTCTTTCTTATCATACATACAATAATTGCCGATACAATTGCAATCAGCACGGCGCAGATTATGAATGTGCCGATATTGGACGCAATCCAACCAAGCATATTATTTCACCTTAACCTTTTTTGTCAGTTTATCGGCTTCTTTATATGGCTTGAACAGCATAAACAGCATTCCAACGATAAGGAGGATCGATTTAATCAGGCCGATGATGTTCAGGTTTCCTGTACAAGCGCCGCCGATTTGGTTAATGCAGAGAGCGATAACATAAGCAAAGCCGCACTGGTAAGCAATTGCGAAGGCTGTCCACTTAGCGGAGTTCATCTCGCGCTTTATAGCGCCCATAGCGGCGAAGCAAGGTGCGCAGAGCAAGTTGAATACAAGGAAGGAGAAACCTGTAACACCTGTGAATACGCTTGCGAGGGTTGCCCAAGTAGATAATTCTCCGCCGCCGTAGAGCACACCCATAGTGCCGACGATGTTCTCCTTGGCGATAAGTCCTGTGATAGAAGCCACAGCCGCTTGCCAGTTGCCCCATCCGAGAGGAGCGAACAGCCACGAAATTCCGTTACCGAACACGGCAAGCATACTCTTGCCGATTTCGTCCTCGCCAAGCATTGTAAACGATCCGTCAACAAAACCGAAGCGGCTGAGGAACCAGAGTACGATTGTAGAAAGAAGGATGATTGTACCCGCCTTTTTGATGAACGACCAGCCGCGCTCCCACATAGAACGAAGCACGTTGCCGAGCGTCGGCATATGGTAAGCCGGAAGTTCCATAACGAATGGAGCCGGCTCACCGGCAAAGGGCTTAGTCTTTTTGAGCATAATACCCGAAATGATAATCGCCGCCATACCGATGAAGTATGCTCCTGTGCTCACCCAAGGTGAGCCGCCGAAAATAGCTCCCGCGATCATTGCTATAAACGGAATCTTGGCTCCGCAGGGAATAAATGTTGTAGTCATTATCGTCATTCGCCGGTCGCGCTCATTTTCTATAGTTCGCGACGCCATAATACCCGGAATTCCGCATCCTGTACCGATGAGAATCGGGATAAAGGATTTGCCCGACAAACCGAAGCGTCGGAAGATCCTATCGAGTACAAAGGCGATACGCGCCATATAGCCGCAAGCTTCCAAAAACGCGAGCAACAGGAAGAGCACAAGCATTTGCGGTACGAATCCGAGCACAGCTCCTACACCGCCTATGATACCGTCGAGGATAAGACCTGAGAGCCATTCGGGAGAGTTGGCGGCTTCGAGCCATCCTTCGACGATAGCCGGGATACCCGGAACCCATATGCCGAACTCGGCCGGATCATCCGCCTTGCCCTCGTTCTTCACAAAGACCTCGGCAGCGTCCTTGACGTCCTCGCCTGTGACCTCTTCCTCACTGATTTCAAGTGTTTCCTCGTCCTCGGCTTCATATGCAAATTTGTCGCC
>CADAEZ010000044.1:0-7275 GCA_902787145.1 uncultured Ruminococcus sp. | reverse complement strand
CGCGAGTACTCCGATAGCCTCGGCATGCTCGTCATATTCGGCGTCGCCGATTCCGACAAGGTGGTATCCGTCGCCGAACAAACCGTCGTTTGCCCAGTCGGTCAGCGTAGTTCCTACCGAAACCATCGAGATATAGTACACAAGGAACATCACAACGATGAAAATCGGCAGTCCGAGCCATCGGTTTGTTACAACCTTATCTATCTTATCTGAGGCTGACAGCTGTCCTTTTTGCTTATTCTTATATACTCCGTTGATTATCTTGCCGATATATACATATCTCTCGTTTGTGATGATACTCTCGGCATCGTCGTCATATTCGTCCTCTACGGCCTTGATATCTTTTTCAACATGGTTAAGCGTCGACTCGCTTAGACCTAGCTTTTCGATAACCTTTTCATCACGCTCAAAAATCTTTACTGCGTACCAGCGCTGCTGTTCTTCGGGCATATCATGAACACAGGCCTCCTCGATATGAGCTATAGCGTGTTCGACAGAGCCCTCAAAGGTATGCTTTGGAACCGGCTTTTTCTCCTCGGCAGCCTTTACGGCGGCTTCGGCGGATTCCTGAATACCCTTGCCCTTTAACGCGGAGATTTCAATCACCTTACATCCAAGAGCTCTCGAAAGCTCGGTGGTGTTGATTTTTACGCCGGTTTTTTCTACAACGTCCATCATATTGACAGCAACAACAACGGGAATTCCGAGCTCACACAGCTGTGTTGTAAGATACAGGTTACGCTCAAGGTTGGTACCGTCCACGATATTCAGGATTGCGTCGGGACGCTCCTCAATCAGGTAATTACGAGCCACAACCTCCTCCATTGTATAAGGAGAAAGCGAATAGATACCCGGCAAGTCGGTGATCGTAACTTCGCTGTGCTTTTTCAGCTTACCTTCTTTTTTCTCTACTGTTACGCCGGGCCAGTTACCGACAAACTGATTGGCGCCTGTCAGAGCGTTAAACAGCGTTGTCTTACCACTATTAGGGTTGCCGGCTAAGGCAATCTTGATTTTCATTTCATTTCCTCATTTCATATAGTTTAGTTAGCAATAGGTAACTCATAGAGTAAAAAATTACTCTACCTCAACCATTTCGGCGTCCGCCTTTCGGATTGAAAGCTGATAGCCTCGGACTGTGACTTCCATCGGATCGCCCAGGGGAGCTACCTTCTGCACCTTAACCTCGACGCCCTTGGTAATACCCATATCCATAATACGACGCTTTACCGCGCCCTCTCCATGGAGCTTTTTCACCTTACAGGTGTCGCCGATAGCAACCTCTCTGAGAGTTTTCATAAAATTACCTCCTTTTATCAAATAGATAAACGCTTTCTGTTTGTATTAATATGCCGTTGCAAGTCCGCGTATATGGCGTCCTAAAGGCAGTATTAACTAAATAAATATCTTCTGTGCCATTTCCCTGCTGATGGCAACTCGCGCGCCCTTGACATTTACTATCAGGTTTCCGCCCATGGAACTGACAACCGTTACGACCGCTCCGGATACAAAACCCAAGTTCTGCAAATGCGCTCGAACATCAGCGTTTCCGCCGATTCTTTTTATAATGTTTTCTTCGCCGATAGCAGCGAGATTAAGCGGCATAGTGATACTCCTTTTTAGCCCAAAGAAATTAGCATATGCTAACTCGTGCTCAAAAAAATAAAAGTCATTGGCGTTAGCGTCCGCTAACCTATATCGGAATTATCAGCTCAGGCAGTTAGCCTGAGCTTACTGCGATATTATAACAGCATTTTTTGGTTTTGTCAATACTTTTTGCAAAAGATACTAAGTTTTACACCATTTCCGCGAATTCATCGTTTGGTTTTAATTGTTGAAAAACGCGATCATCAGATAAAGACGACCGTAAAGGGAAAAAAATGAAAACTAATTAACCAGCGATTCACCGAGAGCCTCACACGCGGCAACCGCTTCTTCATCGGGAGAGTCCATACAGATTACAGGATTACACGCCAAAACCGCGCCGACTCTCTCGCACTCATCCTGCCAGTTACGCATCCATTCGCCGTCGCCCCATCCGTAGGAGCCGAAAAGCGCTATTTTCTTTCCGCCAAGCTTAGGAGCGCAACCGCTGAACATTGGTTCAAATTCATCCTCCTCAAGCTGCTCAGCTCCCATCGAGGGACAGCCAAAGGCTATAGCGTCGTAATCATCTATCATTGTCTCGTTGAATTCATCGCATTTCAGTATATCAGCCTCTGCTCCTACGTCCTTAATGCCTTGCGCTACAGCCTTAGCCATAGCCTCTGTGTTACCTGTACCACTCCAAAATACTATTGCTGCTTTCATATAAAATTTTCCTTTCTAACTAATAATATTCCAATGTCGGTTTAGTTTTTCAGCTTGCAACCGCCAGTTTTGTAAGCGGCTTGCCGGCGCGCCATTGTTTTTCATAGACACGGGTACATTTTCTGTATTGATTAAACAACCGCCTTGCCCTATCCTCGTCGCCGTATACCTTCCAGCATCCTACGCACTTTGCGCAGGCGGCCTTATTCTCGATAAAACCTTTAACATCCTCAACGGGATATCCGAGGAACAGTCCTATTTCGTGCGGAAAATCCTCTCCGTCGCCGAGTCGCTTCATAAGAAGAGCAAGGCATTTTCCGTAATTATCGGTGTTATATCCGCGTTGCGAGAGCAGCTTTTTCGCCTCTTTGTTTTTTAGCTCGGAATAAAGCCTTAACGGACGAAAAGCATAAATCAACGCTTTATTGTTCTTTATTCGCAGAGGAAAAAATCGAATACCCTTGCTCCTCAGGCTGAGATTAAGTTCTCGCAAAAATCCGAAAAGCTCATTATGATTATCAAAAGAACAGCTAAACAAGCTTCCGGTTTTGATTCCCGCCAAAGTCGGCGAGCAATACTTTACAATTATTTTTTCAGACATATATTCACCTTGTTTGATTCAGTTAGTATTAACTAACCATTGTTCGAAAAATATCAGTGGTTAGTTACCACTAACTAAGATTATACATTATGTTTTATAATTTGTCAAGTGTTAATTTATGCAAAATAGCGTGACGTTGAGCGGACAATACAACTTTTGTTTTTTATTAGTTCTTTCCTAATAAATAAAAAATGGGGCGTCACAAATGTGACGCCCCGGAATACTTCTATTAAAATGTATCTTTAAGAATCCGGCAGCTCGCCTAACTCGTCATTCATGAAAACAATCGGTAAATCAGATCGGTCATTGGGTATAAGTTCCAAAACCGGCAATCGCCTTGTCTATGGTCATTGCGCCGGTTCCTACCCCGTAAACCGCTTGTCTTAACTGTATTACCGCGTCATCCGTCAAGCCTATTACCTCCGGTGACATGATCGCGGATTCCGGAACTTTTCCAAACGCGGCATACATACTGTCAAACGACAGATCCTTGGTAGGTGACATAAGCCCCTTATTCTGCGCCATTTCATTCAGTTCCTGTGATGTGATTAGAAAACGCATAAATTCGTTAGCCATTTCCAGATTTGAGCTGTCTTTGTTTACAGTAAACTGCAGATTCGGCATATCAAGGAAGTAAGCGCCTTCGTCCGACATAGGAACCGGAGCAAAGGTGTATTTAAAGGGTTTTGCGATAAAAGCCTCGGATCGGCTCTCCCTCTTCTTAGTTCCGGAGACGGTATCTCCCGAACAGGTCATCATTGGGACGTCGCCTTCAAAGAAGCGTAGGATAACAGCGTCATAGTTGTCTTCAATCTTTGAGCAGGCATCTAGATCCACACCGCAGTCCTTCATAAACTGCTCCATCTTCTCAAGCGAAGGGCGCATATACTCGCCCGCTGATTTATCCAGGGAGTTGAGCTTTTTGACAGCATCTTTGTCATTTGCCACTGTTCCGCAGAAGAACGGATAGATCGTCAGGGTGAAAAGCGATGTCGTCTCCTCATTGGAAAATCCCATCAGCGGATTTTTATAGCCCTTATCACGAAACGCTTTGCACACATCAACCAATTCCTTATATGTCGTAGGAACTTTCAGACCTTCTTTTTCAAAAAGATCGCTGTTCACGAGCATACCATAGGTATTCGAAAAAACGGGAACCATCGGAAGCGTATCGTCATCAGTATTCAAAATGATATTTTCGCGGATACAGTCCAGATCAAGCTTCAACGATGGATCGGACAAATCCTCAGCATGATCTATTGAAGCCTTATACTGCTCCCTACCATACATCCATGAGTAATTGACATATATGTCAGGGGCGTCGTTTCCGTTCAAAACAGTTCCGATCATATTGTTATAATCGTCAACCTTTGTGTACTTCATTTCAACACCGGGATAATACTCGTTGAAATGTTCAAATTCGGTTTCCAGCGCCTCAAAGTTGTCGTAACCTCCGGCAATGGTGATTTGACATTTGGTTGAATTGTCAAGAGACGGTTGAAATTCTTCCTTAGTTTCCTGATTCTGCGGACTGCACGCAACCAGACCCAGAATCATCATTACCGCTAAAAACATACAAATAGTTTTTTTCACAATTATTCCCTTCTTTCTTTGATCCTTCGTATTTCTTTTATAACTAATTTAATATCAACGGGCTTGGCGATATGCCCGTTCATTCCCGCGTTTAAACAATTTGCTACATTTTCGGAGAAAGCGTCTGCCGTCATTGCGATAATCGGGATCGACGAAGCCCGCGGGTTATCCAGCTTTCGGATAGCTTTGGTTGCGTCGAGTCCGTTCATCTCGGGCATCTGCACATCCATAAAAATCAGCTCGTAGCTTCCTTCAGCTGCGTTGCTGACCATATCCACACAAACTCGTCCGTTTTCCGCTCGGTCTGTAACAATTCCGAACAAATCAAGCATTCCCGATATGATTTCCCAGTTAATGTCATTATCCTCGGCTATAAGGATACGCATACCCTTAAGATCGGAATAATCATCTTCCGGCTCCTTAGAATTGGACTTGTTGCCAATCAAATCAGAGATCTTATCATAGAGTGTAGAGCGGAAGAACGGTTTCCTGATGAATCCGTTTGCTCCTGCCTCTTTTGCCTTATCCTCAATATCTGACCAGTCATATGCGGAGATAAGTAAATACGGTAATTCTTTTACATCCATAGAGCGGATTCTTTTGATTGTCTCAATACCGTCTGTTTCGGGCATTTTATAATCAACGATTACTACCTTGTAATCCTTTCCGGAATGATGTCTTAGCTCAATCATACTGGTTGCTTCCGCTCCGCTCTGAGCCTTATCTGCCGAAGCGCCGAGAGCTTCAAGGGTTTCAACAGTTGTCCGCAGCGCGCTCTCGTCGTCGCCAACAACTAAAACGTCAATCGGTTCAAGCCGCAGATTATCACGCTGCCTGTCGGCTACGGGAATATCCAAAACAACCGTAAAGGTTGTCCCCACACCCTGCTCACTCTGACATTCAATCACTCCGCCAATCAGCTCAACCATCTGCTTTGTAATCGCAAGCCCGAGGCCGGTTCCCTGAATACTGTTGACGCGGCTGTCTATCTGACGAGAGAAAGGCTGATACATATTTTCCATAAATTCCGGGCTCATTCCAATACCTGTATCGGCTACAACATATTTAAGCTGTACACAGCCGGGGATTTCGCTCTTTTTCTCAAATAATCCTACACTTACGCGTCCGCCGGGTTCCGTGTATTTGATAGCATTGGAAAGGATATTGATATATATCTGATTCAGGCGAAGCTGATCTGTATACAGGTATTCCTTTTCTATCTGATTGATATGAAAGCTGAAATCAATATTCTTCTCCTTAATCATCGGTTGCGAAATATTAATAAGATTTTCTACTGTTTCAGCAACAGAAAACGTCAGCGGATTCAATTTCAGTTTTCCGCTTTCAACCTTAGATATATCCAGAATATCATTGATCAAAGTCAGCAGATGATTGCCTGCAAGCCTGATTTTTCTAAGGCTCACGCCTGTCGACTCCACGTCTCCGAGATTATTCTCGGCGATTGTCGTAAGACCAATGATGGCATTCATCGGCGTGCGAATATCATGGGACATAGTAGAGAGAAAATCGGTTTTCGCTTTATTTGCGGATTCTGCTTCCATAGCTGTAACCTGAAGGCGTTTATTTAAATTCAGCATATAGAACAGATCCAAAATGAACAGTATCAATAATCCGGCTGATACCACCACAACCAGCAGCCAGTTTTCTATACCCTCATTTAAATCCTTAGCCGGCACAAGACTTAGAAGCGTCCATCCGACAGTGTCAACAAAAGGAGTAAAGGCAACAATACATTCCTGCCTGTGTGAGTTGATCATTGAAACAGAACCGGTCGACGAAGTAATATTGTCGAACAATTTCTTAGAAGACGCGGGATCCGATGGATTGTAAGAATTGTAGAATTCAAAAAAATTGGAGTTCTTAAAGCTGTTTCCTTTAAGAATATAATTGCCGTTGGAGTCAATCATGGAGAGTTCGGCATTTGCAAACTCTTCTTGTGGGAATACCCATTTTTGCTCAAGCTCCGAAATGGGGATGACTCGCAAAATGACAGCATCATCGGATTTATCGCCTTTCGCAGTCCTCAGCGTAACCTTATCGAAAAAAGCCAGAGATTGTTCGCCATTCATCGGGTTGGTATAGGCGCGGGAAACATTGATTGACTCTCCGATTTTATCGTTCCAATTAACATTTTCAAGAAGATTTAACTTTTTATAGGAAACAGAATAGTCATCATCAGTACCCTGTTTAGGTCGAGTTGACAGTCCGGTAAGCGTGTCAAGAGAAATCAGATGCGCCGAAGTGTTCGCAAGCACATGCGAGGTACGAATATAATCTGTTGCCTCTTCCATAGTCATAGACTTGTTGTTGATATAACGAGCCCATACATCACATATTCTCTGCTCGCCCTCAAAATAATTCTCGGTCACGTGCTCCATGGTGACCGTTATATTTTCAAAGTGTTCTATCTGCCTTAAATAAGAATTTGTGCTTTCGAATCTGGAATAGAGAACAACAAAGATTAATATGGCAGTTAAAATAAACACATTAACAATTATTACTATTCTTTTCAAGCTCCGGTCTCCTAAAATACTAATATATAACTTCCGGTAATCGAATATCAAAATAAAAAACTTCCGGTTATAGAATAACACACAGGAAAATTATTGTCCAGTCCGTCTGTAAGCAACTCACCGAAATAAACGAATAAAATAAAAAAAGAATACTCACTATCGGGAGTTGGCACTTTCCTATTTTCACACCTCGTCGCCAAGGCACTATCTTCGGCACTACAGGGCTTAACTTCCGTG
>CADAEZ010000043.1 GCA_902787145.1 uncultured Ruminococcus sp. | reverse complement strand
GTGGGGTTCTCATAGGGAGGAAAAGTATCATCTGCGCTCCTCGCTAAAATCGTTCCCCCGGAACGATTTTTAAACGCTCGGCTTCAAGTCCCGAATCGCATAACAAAAGAACAGGGTATCCTAAAGGATACCCTGTTCTTTTGGTGCGAGCGACGGGACTTGAACCCGTACGTCAAAGACACACGCCCCTCAAACGTGCCTGTCTGCCTATTCCAGCACGCTCGCATATCTAAACGCTGTTTAACACAGCTTTTAGATTATATCATTGTGAAGATGATTTGTCAATATGTTTTTGTAATTTTTTTAAATTCGTTTGTTTAGATTCCCTTACGATAAATTCGCAGAAGCTCTGTTAAATCCTTGATTTCCGATTCTATTCGTTCGCCGTTGTCGGTATCGGCTACCATCATTCTGCTGCTTTCTGTCTCGACGATCTCGGAGTCGGAGTGGATGTCCTTGTTGCTGTTGATCGCCTTTTCAACATTCTCGAACGGCTTATGAGCTTTGAGCCTGAGACCGTGGGAATTATAAATGAGCGTATAGCCGGCGATTCCGGTTTTTTCGTGATAATCGCTGCAAAAGCCTCCGTCTATCACAAGCAGTCTTCCGTCCGCCCTTATCGGTAGCTCGCCTTTTACCGTCCTTACGGGTGTATGGCCGTTGATTATGTGCGATACGCTTGTGTTAAGGCCGAACCCGGAGAGTATCATCAGGCAGGTTTCTTTTGTTTCGTAATACTTATAGTACGGATTTTTCTCCTCATAATGCGACGCCGGGTCGTCAATAAAGAAACGCTCGAAGGTCTTTATGTTCCTTCCGCATAGAGGCGATTTTCTGCCGCACCACAGGTACCACATAAAGTCGATATCATTTTGAGTTCTGTGCCTGCCGAAGAACGCGTATCTCGCCTTTTTCTCGGAGAAGTCGAACAGGCTTTTTGAGCTCAGCTTTTGTCCGAAGAACTCGATTTCGTCGGGGGTGCCGTCGTCCTTTAGCGGTACACATCCGTGGTACAAAAGATTCGAGTTATAAATCCTGTACATTCCGCCTTTTTCGTACAAAAAACTGATATGCTTTTTCAGTCGCGCGCTGTTTATAAACGAGTTTTTCAACCCTGTTATCACGTGCTTTTCCTCGTCGGTCAGCTCACAGGGATTTTCGGGATTCACCGTAGGAAGGTCGGTATCGTTCAGGCTGTAGGTTTCGCCCTCGGATTCTACGGTTGAGTTTTCAAAATTTATTTTGTCGAGCAGGACGCGGTCGTTCATCCTATAATCGGGATTGCGCTTTATGACCTCGCCCTCAAGCTTGAACTGGATCACGGAGATTGCCTTTAACGCCGCTTTCATCGGCTGCATATCGGGATAAAGCTTTCCGGCAAACAGAGCGAGAGCCCTGAGGCTGATTCCGTAGCCGCTTTCGAGAGTTGTAATCGTGTTGTATTTTATCGCGTTGCGAACCACATTGGCTATACACGCCTCGCTGCCGCAGGCGGCGCCCATCCACAGTATGTCGTGATTGCCCCATTCTATATCCAGCGAATGGTAGCCCATAAGCAGGTCTACAATCTTATCGGCGGACTCTCCCCTGTCAAAAATATCACCGACAATGTGCAGGTGGTCAACCGCCAGGCGCTTTATAAGACTCGAAAGAGAAATAACAAAATCCTCCGGGTCTATGTCTATAATGGTGTTGAGAATGATATTGTGATATCTTACCTGGTTGTCATCCTCATCCTCCTGGGCGTGGAGCAGCTCGTCGATAATATAAGCATAATCGTCGGGCATAGCTTTTCTGACCTTGGAGCGGGTATACTTGGACGACAGTGACGCCGCGAGCTTTAAAAGGCGGTTGATTGTAACGCTGTAGAAGCTCTCGTCCGTCCTGCCGCAATGACGCAGGAGAGTAAGCTTTTCCTTGGGATAATATATAAGGGTGCACAGCTCCTTTCTCTCCTCGTGAGAGAGAGTATCGCCGAATAAGAGTCTGACCTTTTCCCTGATTACGCCGGAGCAGTTGTTGAGAATATGACAAAACGCCTCGTACTCGCCGTGGAGATCGCTCATAAAATGCTCGGTACCCTTTGGCAGGTTGAGGATAGCGGTCAGGTTGATAATTTCCCTGACAAGAGAACGCTCTGTGGGATATTTTTCGGATAATAGTTTAAGATACTTTTGTCTCTCGTCTGTCATAGTTGTCAGCTCCTTTATACTATTCTATCAAACGTACAGGAATTTGTAAACAAGTCTCTAAAGAAAAGGTCTGCCGAAAAAACGGCAGACCAAATAAACATTATTAATATACAAATATCGGCATTCCGATATAGGCCTTGGCGTAAATCTTTGCCATAGCCGAGAGCGGAGTGTTTACGCATCCGTGCGAGCCGTTGCCCTTGTAGATGCTTCCGCCGAAGGCAGAACGCCATGTGGCGTCATGAAGTCCCTGGCCGTTTCCGGTGAATCCGAGCCAGTAGTTAACTGTTGTATCCCAGCTTGAACCGCCGTAGGAACCGCGCAGTCTTGCCGGAGACTTTTTGCTGAGCACCTGATGAGTACCCTTTGAGGTAGCTCTGTCGCCTACGTTACCTGTTACTACAGGGGTTGAGACATAGAGCTTGTTCTTTACGTACATATACATTGTCTGGGTGTTGATATTGACCTCTACCCATGTACCTGTCGGGCTTGAGCCTCTGGCTGTGCCGGCGGTAATCTTTATCTTTATCTTCTTGGCGGGGCCGTATACCGTATTGCCGGAAATCTTTCTGAAGCCTCTGACGGCATAGGCTACGACTGTGCCTGTCTTATATCTCTTGGACTGGAAGGCGCAGCTTTTAGTCGTACCGGCGTTTACCCACTTTCTGTTGGAAAGTCTGAGAATCTTATAGCCGTCTACACCGGGTACCTGTTCCCACGAAAGAACCGCGCAGTTCATCGATGAATGGCCGGAAATCTTGGCAAGCGCTCTTACGCCGTCTGTAGAATTGACAGCCTTTGTGCCGCCCTTGTATGTCTTACCGTTATATACGCGGATACCTCTTACCTTGTATCTGTACTTGACGCCGGACTTAACCTTTTTGTCAAGATACTTTCTTGATGTAAGAGTAGCGATGAGCTTGTTCTTCTGGCCCTTAGCTTTTCTGTAGAGCTGATACTTTGCCGCGTGAGGAACCTTGCTCCACGCGAGCTTGATGCCCTTTTCGCTGATACCCTTGTTGAGGAACTTAGCCGGGGTATCGAGCTTTGTCATAAACTTTACATACTTAGCGTTGGACTCGGAATAATAAGGACCCTTGTTGGTAACAGCGAAAACCATATAATTGTACACTGTACCGGAGCTGAGCTCGATATCGTTGATATAATTCTTTTCGAGTTCTTTATAGAAAGAGAACTTGGACATTTTGCCGTTTTTCTGCTCAACAGAGCGGTATACATAGTATGTACCGCCGAAAGAAGCGAGATCAGTCCACTTTATTGATACAGAGTTGGTTCCCTTTTTTGTAACCTTGATACTCTTAATATCCTTGGGACAGGTGAGGATAGTTGTTGCAGCGGCTTCGCTCTGGGTAACATATCCGTCAGCCTCACGTACAGCGAAGATTTTGTACTGATAAATAATGCTCGACGCAAGTCCCTTGTTGGTAAATGAGTTGGTGCTTCCGTTTACGGTACCGACATTTACGAAGGAATCAAAATTGCCTTTTCCGTTGGCCTCACTGCGCTGGATGATATATTTTGTAGCGTCCTTGCTGAGGTTCCACTTAAGAGTTACGTATGTTGCGGCGATTTTTGTCGCGCCGAAGCCTGTAACCTTCTTAGGTGTGATTTTTTCTACTGTAGTAGGTTCTGTGGGCGCGGCTGTAGTAGCCTCGGTCGCAGGCTGAGTCTCGGTAGGAGCCTGAGTAGTCTCCTGAACCCCGGTAGTTTCCTGAGCCTCGGTCGCAGGCTGGGTAGCGTCCTGATTCTGTACATTGATGTTATTAACCTGAATCGGCGTAGGCTTGTCACCTTCGCCGGCAGCATTAGCGGAAATAGCCATCGGTACAACTGAGCATACCAGAATCACCGCTAACAGAACAGAAACAAGTTTCTTCATATGTAATACTTCCTTTCTTCATAATTATATTAATAATACCACATTTGCTCTATAAAAGCAACAGGTTTATTTTGTGTGCTTAGGGTAACAGGAGTAATTGTATCAGCGTATCTTTCGCGCTGATTCTCCGTTTATTTTTCTATAAAAGAATTATATATTTCTTCTAAATCACTATACACTAATTTGTGCTAAAAGTAAAGACTTATATCATATCTTTTATCAGAAATGAGGCGGATTCTTTGAATTTGTTTATGTTTATCGGCGGAATCGGATTTTTACTGTTCGGAATGCACATAGTCGAAGACGCGCTAAAGAGGATTATGAGCGACAGAATAAGGCAAAAGCTGGAAAAAGTATGTAAATCGACAATAAAATCCACACTCGCCGCCTCGGCCGCGACCGCCCTGCTGCAAAGCTCGTCGGGAGTAGTCGCCGTGATAATCAGCCTCACGGAAAGCGGAGCGCTGGAGGCTTCGCAAACCTTCGGGCTTATCGCCGGAGCGAACATCGGTACTTCATCAACCGCGTGGCTGATTGCGATTTTCGGCGAAAGCGCGATAAAAAGCGAACTCCTCTACCCTGTTTTACTGCTGACAGGAAGTATAATTATAATTCTTATGAAGAATGATAGAATTATAACTATCGGAGAAATACTCTCCGGCTTCGCGCTTATCATCGCCGGGATGGATAATATGAGCTCGTCTATGCTGCCTGTTATCGGCAGCGACGCCTTTACCGGATTAACAAATCCGCTGTACGCTTTCCCGGCAGGATTAGCGGTAACAGCTGTCATACAGAGTTCGTCGGCCTCAATCGGGCTGTTGCAGATAGTATCGCTGAGCGCGAGCCTGAGCGCGGACACAGCGATACCGATAATACTGGGACAGAATATAGGTACCTGTATTACGTCATTACTCTCCTCCGCCGGCGCGGGTAAGGAAGCTAAAAAAACCGCCCTGTATCACCTGATGTTCAACACAGGAGGAGCGGTGATTTTCGGCGGATTATTTTTCTGTATCAGAAATATAATTGATTTAAGATTCGCTGTGAATCCGGTAGGGATCGCGATTATACATACTGTTTTCAACATTTTTACGGCTGCAATATTTACGATAATCCAAAAGAAAAAGAGGCTGACAAAAAGTCAACCTCAGATTCGTTAAGCTTCCGAGAAGCTGTCCTTGCCTACTCCGCAGAGAGGGCACTCAAAGTCGTCAGGTAGTTCCTCGAACTTTGTGCCGGGAGCGATTCCGTTCTCCGGAGAACCGAGCTCTTCGTCATATTCCCAGCCGCATACATCGCATACGTATTTCATAGTTTTCTCCTTTCGTATTTTAAAGGCAATACGCCTTATGTTTCCGCTATAACCTCAACCTCAACGAGCACGTTCTTCGGGAGCTGCTTTACAGCTACGCAGGAACGGGCAGGTTTGTTTGAGAAATATTTTCCGTAAACCTCGTTAAAAGCCGCGAAGTCGTTCATATCAGCTAAGAAACAAACAGTCTTTACAGCCTTTTCCAGTGATGAGCCTGAGGCTTCGAGCACGTTTTTGAGGTTTGCGCAGACCTGTTCTGTCTGTGCCTCGATTGTAGTCGCCTCGACATCTCCGGTCGCGGGGTTAATCGCGATCTGGCCTGATGTAAACACAAGTCCGTTGGCTTTTACAGCCTGGCTGTACGGGCCGATAGCGTCGGGGGCGTTTTTTGTATAGATTTTTTCCATATGTATATCTCCTTTTTTATACTAATCTGAATCCAGCCTTTTTAAGAGCGGCGGAAATCTCTTTTACGTGGTCAAAGTTTTTGGTTTCCAGAACAATCCGAAGGATACAGTCGGTAATCTCACCCTCGCTCGCTCTCTCGTGATGAATACTGATGACGTTGGCGCCGTGGTTGGCGATAATCTCGGACACTCCGAGGAGCTGACCGGGCTTGTCGTCGAGCTGGATACAGAGAGTCTGCTGGCGTCCGGAGGAGATAAGTCCGCGCTTGATTACACGGTTGAGGATTGTAACGTCGATATTACCGCCGGAAACGATACATACTACCTTCTTACCCTTTACGGGGAGCTTGCCTGCCATTACAGCCGCTAAGGGAGCCGCTCCGGCGCCCTCGGCAACCATCTTCTGTTTTTCTATCAGCGCGAGAATCGCAGCCGAAATCTCGTCCTCGCTGACGGTTACGATGTCATCGACATACTTCTGTACATATTCAAAGGTGAGCTTGCCCGGCTCCTTAACCTGGATGCCGTCAGCGATTGTGCTGACCTTTTTAAGCGAAGTGATTTTACCCTTTTTGACGGATTCATACATCGACGCGGCGCCCTCGGCCTGAACTCCGTATACCTTTACCGCCGGATTAAGACTCTTTATCGCGCATGCTACGCCGGAGATAAGTCCGCCTCCGCCGATAGCGACTACAACAGCGTCTACATCGTTCATCTCGTTCATAATTTCGAGACCTATTGTACCCTGTCCGGCGATTACATTTTCATCGTCAAAGGGGTGGATGAATGTATAGTTATGCTCGTCACGCAGTCTGCACGCCTCGTTGTAGGCGTCGTCGTACACACCCTTTACCATACAAACCTCAGCTCCGAAGCCCTTTGTAGCCTCTACCTTTGATATAGGAGCGCCGTCGGGCAGACAAATCAGAGATTTTATACCGTATTTTGTGGCGGCGAGAGCTACGCCCTGGGCGTGGTTGCCTGCCGAGCAGGCGATTACGCCTCTGGCCTTTTCCTCATCGGTAAGCTGAGAAATCTTATAGCCCGAACCTCTAAGCTTAAATGAACCGGTGAGCTGGAGGCACTCAGGCTTGAGGTAAAGGTCGCATTCGGTATCAATAGCCGAAGCCCTTACAATGGTTGTGGGATGGATAACATCCCTTAGCACTTTTGACGCGTGATAGATTTTGTCAAGTGTCAGCATTTTATCATCTTCTTTCATACCCTACTATTCTATTACATTTAGCGCCAGAAATCAAGTTTTTTTATTTTAGGGTAGAAGTTTGCAATAAAATGTGTTAAAATAATGGCAATATTTGTGCTAAGGTGAATTATGGAAACAACAAAAAAATGTCCGCATTATAAAAAATGCGGAGGATGTCAGATACACAATCTTGAATACAGGGACCAGCTTGACTTTAAGATGAAGAAGGTCGTCAGGCTTGTCGGCAGGTTTCATCACGTAGAGTATATTATCGGGATGGACAACCCATATCACTACCGCAACAAGGTTCAGGCGGCTTTTGGCAGGGATAAACAGAACCGGATAATCTCCGGCGTGTACCAGAGCTCCACCCACAGGATCGTGCCGGTCGACGAATGCCTGATTGAGGACAAAAAAGCCGACGAGATTATCGTAACAATCCGAAAGCTGCTTAAAAGCTTTAAGCTAAAGACCTTTGACGACAACAGGATGACAGGCTTCCTGAGACACGTGCTCGTAAAAAGAGGCTTTCTGAGCGGTGAGATCATGGTTGTACTTGTCACGGGCAGTGAGGAGTTCAAATCCAAGAGGAGCTTTATAAACGCGCTGCTGTCGAGGCACCCGGAGATTACGACTATCGTACAGAACATCAACAACAAAAGGACAAGCCTTGTGCTTGGACAAAAAAGCATCGTCCTGTACGGTGACGGCGTGATAAAGGAGCAGCTATGCGGCTATACATTCACAATTTCGCCCAAGGCGTTTTATCAGATCAACCCTGTACAGACCGAGGTACTGTATAACAAAGCTATGGAGTTCGCGGATATAAAGAAAAGCGACATTGTTATCGACGCTTACTGCGGCACGGGCACAATCGGGATTATAGCGAGCAAGTACGCCGGACAGGTTGTGGGCGTTGAGCTGAACAAGGACGCTGTTAAGGACGCCAAAAAGAACGCCGCTATAAACAATATAGAGAACATCAACTTTGTTTGCGCCGACGCCGGCAGGTATATGGTCGACATAGCGTACGAGGGACTAAAGGCGGACGTGGTGATTATGGATCCGCCGAGAGCCGGCAGCGACGTAAGGTTTTTGAAGTCGCTTGTAAAGCTGTCTCCGAGGAAGGTTGTATATATTTCCTGCAATCCCGAAACGCTCGCGAGAGACCTGATGTTTTTATCCAAAAACAAATATAAAGTAAGAAAGATCCAGCCGGTAGATATGTTCCCCCACACAGAGCATATCGAGACTGTGGTTATGCTGACAAAGTGAGTTGGACATCGAGTCACAGATTAATCACAGACCGGAATACAATTATAAAATAATAAAGGAGAATTATAATGGGAAATTTTAAAAGTATTGAAGAAGCGAGACAGTTTTTTAAGAACGATTTGTTCGCCACAAACAGCGGAGTATATATCGAGGAGCTTGGCGAGGGATACAGCAAGTGCTCTATGAAAATAACAAAGAATCACCTCAACGCTATGGGCGGAGTAATGGGCGGAGCGATTTTTACTCTGGCTGATTTAGCTCTAGCCTCGGCGGCGAGCAATATTCATATACCGACTGTGGCTCAGCAGTTCAGCTGTAACTTTTTGAGCGCGGCAAAGGGCGACACGCTTATTGCCGAAGCGGTTTGTAAGAAAGACGGGCGGAACTCCTGTGTTTACAACATAGACGTTAAGGATAACACCGGCAGGGACATTGCACAGTTCGTCGGAACCGGGTTTAAGATTCATAAATCATAAATAGGTGGAGGATGTATGTGTTTTCTATAGAGTTTATATAGTAAATAATATATATGTGTTTTTTCTGCATTGAATAGTTTATATATTTTTTACCTCACTACCCCTACCAAAACACCTCTAAAGCCTGATAAACACTGATATTTTTCGTGGTGAGGGAGCTTGATATTTCCTTCACCGCTCCCCCTACATCAAATATACTCTGAATAAAGATATAGTATTTTTATATAGTAAATAACATATACGTGTTTTTGCTTTACGGAAGCGAGCGGTTTTCTGTAAAGTAAACTGACCGGCTCATTTTGAAAGCGAGCCGGTCAATTTTTTATTTTATTCTTATTATTACAGTTCTTGTCAGAGTGTTAAGGCTCGCGGTCGCGGAGATTTTGAGCTTAACTTTGTATTTACCTTTCTTGTACTTACCCTTTTTAAGAGTAATCACGCCGGCAGTCTTTCCATGCAAGGTCTTGCATTTCTGATAGGCCATTTCTGACAGAGTGTTAAATCATGCTCAACGCCTTTACTGTCTTTGATTTGACGAAAACAACCGGTGAGCTTTTCAGCTTTATAACCTTTGTGACGGTTTTAGCGGAATTATCCGCGGACGCGTTATCGGATGTCTTTACGTCCGGGTTTTGCTTAGTATCGGTGTTTGTTTTCGTGTTGGCGTCAGCAGACGGTTGTGTTGCGCCGGACGGCTGAGCAGTGGTCGGCTGCGTGGGATAAATCAAATCCGGCAGAGTATCGGGCTTTGTATCGGGCTCAGCTATAGTATCGGACATAAAATCCGCAAACACATTGATAACAATCGAAGAAGAAATATTATCATTGGTATAGATTCCGATGTAGTACAATTTACCGGCTTCGACTTTTATTGTTATAAAACCGGGACCGGCGTCGGAATCGTCGCCCTTTACAAGAGTATTGAGTCCGCTGTCAAGAACAAAACGCGAAAGCTTTACGCCTGATTGGGAGTTAAACTTTAGCGTACCGGAGGATTTGGCTGTATACTTGATATACAATATATCCTTTGGCAGGCTGAGGATTACGGTTCCCTTTTCGCCGTCATCAATACTGAATGTGGATTCTTCGGGAGAAAGTACTGTAAAGCCGAGCTTATAGTCCTTAAAGCTGCCGCCGTCTACGTGGACAAGAGTTCTGCCGACGCTGAGGCCAGATACCGAAAGCTTATAGTTTACGAATGTACTGCCGCCCTCGACGGTACGATTTGTCTCGCTGATAGTTGCCGAGAGCACGGATGTATCGTCAACCGTTACCGAAGGCTCCAAAACGTCCTCGTCTATCTCGACTGAAAGCTCGACGCTGTACTGTGAGTACAGAAAGAGAGAATACTCGCCGTTTGGAGACTCACCGTCCGCCATAGCCGAAAACGAGAATACGCTCAGCATTAGCAACAAAACTAAAAATAAAGAGATTGGCTTTTTAAGATTTTTCATACTTACCTCCTTATGTATCTTTCATATTAACAAGCAAGAAGAGCTTTTTTAAGCCATAGCTCGCGCGCAGCGCGCTACTAAGCCGGCAATACAAGTTTTTCTCTATAGGAGCAAGTAAATATGAATGACCAATTCAGGAATTATTCTGGTTTTGAGTAATTTCCTATAGAGTAAAACTCAGGGCTGCCGCTATATACGCGACAGCCCGAAAATACTTTATTATTCCTCAGCAGCTTCTTCCGCCTTGGGAGCTTCCTCTGCTGCGGGAGCTTCCTCAACCGCGGGAGCTTCTTCAACTGCGGGAGCTTCTTCAACCGCAGGAGCTTCCTCAACTGCCGGAGCTTCTTCAACTGCCGGAGCTTCCTCAACTACAGGAGTTTCGGTCGAAGCGACAACCTCGTCCTCTGTAGAAGCGACTGTCTCCTCAGCTACCGGCTCAGCCTTGGGAGCTTCTTCTACCGGAAGGAGAGCGCGGATAGAAAGGCTTACACGCTTCTTGTCGAAGTCGATAGCGATTATCTTTGCCTTTACTGTCTCGCCAACTGTGAGGATATCCTCAGGCTTGTCGATTCTCTTGTTGGCAATCTGAGAAATATGGATAAGACCGTCGATTCCGGGGATTACGTTAGCGAAGGCGCCGAAGGTTGTGATACCAACGATTTTTGCGTCAACAACTGTATCAACCGGGAAGTCACGACGAAGGATTTCCCACGGATTAGCGTCGGGATCCTTGTAACCGAGAGAGATTTTCTTAGTCTCCTCGTTGATGTCCTTGATGTATACGTCAACCTCGTCGCCGATGTTAACAACCTCTGAGGGGTTCTTGATATGAGTCCATGAAAGCTCGGAAATATGAATCATTCCGAATACTCCGCCGAGATCTACGAACGCGCCGTAGCTTGTGATAGACTTTACAACGCCCTTGTAGTGCTTGCCAACCTCGCAGGTATCCCAGAAAGCGGCTCTCTGAGCGGCTCTCTGCTCACGGAGTACGGCGCGGATAGAACCTACGATTCTTCTCATTCTGCCGCGCTGGGAGACTTCGATAAGCTTAAACTGTACTTCCTGTCCAACCAGATCCTCAAGGCTGTCATCACGTGACGCTGTAGCCTGGGATGCCGGGATGAATACGCGGTTGTCGTTAAAGATAACGATTACGCCGCCCTTTACGACGCTTGCAACCTTGCCTGTGAGTATTTCATCGGACTCGGCAAGAGCCTTGAGCTCTTCCCAGCCCTTCTGAGCGTCTACTCTGCGCTTTGAGAGCATAATTGTACCCTCAACGTCGTTGGTCTTCATAATAAGAAGCTCAACTTCGTCGCCGACCTTAACGATATCCTCAGGCTTTGCTGTGGGATCGTTGGAAAGCTCGTCCGCCGGAATAAAGCCGGACTGCTTCCTGCCGACATCGACAATAACTTCGTTAGGAGCTATGCTTACGACTACGCCTTTTACCCTCTCGTTAGTATTTAGATTTTTCAGCGATTCCTCTAACATCGCCTCAAAAGATTCAGTCTCGTTGACTGTTTCGCTGGATTTGATTTCTTCACTCATTGTATCCAGTACCTCCTTTATAATCCTGGCGGGAGTAGATGCCCCCGCGGTTACACCTATAGAACGCGATTTACTAACGAGATCTTTATCAAGCTCTTTAGCCGTTTCAATAAGATAGGTTCGCGGACACCGTCCTTTACAGATGTCAAACAGCTTGGCTGTGTTGGAGCTGTGGCGGTCGCCGATAACTATCATCAAATCAGAATTGCCTGAAATTAAATCTGCTTCCTCCTGGCGTTCTGATGTAGCCTTACATATTGTATCAAAAATTTTCGCTTTTGTATAGACCTTTTTTACAGTTTTTAAACATTTTTTCCATTCTTTTTGCGAAAAAGTGGTCTGAGCGACTATATAAACGTCGTTATTTTTCTCTATTGGAATTATTTTTATCAATTCCAGCAATTCTTCGTTATTGTTAAATGTATAACAAGTGCCGCAGCAGTGTCCTACAATACCCTGAATTTCGGGATGAGACTTGTTGCCGGCTATGAGGACAGGGATATTTTCGGCACCTGCCTTTTTTACAATATTGTGGATTTTCTTGACAAAAGGACAAGTCGCGTCAACGCAGCTGAGCCCCAGAGCGTCAATCTCGCTCATAACAGACATAGGTACTCCGTGAGAACGGATTACTATCGTCGTATCAGCCGGGCAGTCCTCTACCCTGTCGACAGCCTTGCAGCCCTTTTGTTCCAGCTCGGTGACCATCTCCATATTATGGATGATCGGGCCGAGGGTGCACACCTTTTCGCCCTTGTCAAGAAGCTCATATACAATATCAACCGCGCGGTTGACTCCGAAACAGAATCCCGCGGTTTTAGCTACGTTTATATTCATTGAGGTCTTGCTCTCTCATTTCTTTGATTTTGTTCATAATTGTTGTGCTGGCGGTTTTAAGAGCGCGGCGGTCGGTCGAGGTCAACCCCATATCCTCGGTTGTAAGAGGCTCGGAGAAATGTATAATTCTTTTACCGAATTTTTTACTTTTGCCGACGTTTGTAATACATGCGGGCACAACAGAAACTCCTGTTTGCTGAGCAATCAAGGCGCATCCGCTGCGCGGACGCATAAGCTCGCCGGTCTTGCTGCGGCCGCCCTCGATGAAAATACCCATCAGTCCGCCCTCAAGGATAATATCCTCGCCGTTTTTTATAGCTTTGCCGTCGCCTGCTCCGCGCTTAACGGGAAAGGCTCCGAGGTGTCGTATGATAAAAGCGAAGAATTTGTTCTCGAACAACTCGTCCTTTGCCATAAAATTGAGGCGGCGCTTTTGTCCGAGTCCGAGCAATACCGGATCGGAGAAGCTGAGATGATTGCAGGCTACGATATAGCCCTTGCCGTCGTCGGGGATGTTGGACTTATTAACTACCTTATATCTGTACAGCAGCTTAAAAATCGGCATACAAACCGCCCGACCGAACGCGTAGAATGCTTTTGACTGAGCCATTATGAACGCTCCTTTATAATACTTACGATAAGATCGATACTGCCCTGAAGGTCGAGCTCGGTTGTATCGGCGAGCACAGCGTCATCAGCCTGCTTTAGCGGAGCTATGTCGCGGTTCATATCGTTGTAGTCACGGGTTTTTACATCGTCGAGCACGTCCTCGTACTTTACGTCCATTCCCTTTTCAATAAGCTCCTTGTAGCGTCTTTCGGCTCTCGCCTCGGGAGCGGCGGTGAGAAAGATCTTTATCTCGGCGTTCGGAAGAACTACCGTGCCGATGTCGCGTCCGTCCATAATAACGTTGTTGGTCTTGGCCATATCACGCTGAAGGTCGAGCAGATAAGCGCGCACAGCCGGTACTGCTGAGATTTTTGACGCCATCATAGA
Organism: uncultured Ruminococcus sp.; assembly: GCA_902787145.1. Lineage (GTDB taxonomy): Bacteria > Bacillota > Clostridia > Oscillospirales > Acutalibacteraceae > Ruminococcoides. The sequence continues at coordinate 8,501 of CADAEZ010000043.1, read as the reverse complement.
GGCTTCGGGGGTACGGATCGAGCCGGATACGTCCTCGCCGTCGAGAAGTACAACCTGCTCGCCTTTTTCGTTAAAAGTAAGCTCAACGCTGATGCTGCTGAGCATATCGTCTAGTTCCTTGCCCTCAGAAGGCTCTACGCCCCTGCGCGTAGCGGCGAGGCCTACTGTTCTGTAGAGAGCTCCCGTATCAATATAGATAAAGCCGAGCTGCTTTGCGGCGGCTTTTGAGATTGTGCTTTTGCCCGCTCCGGCGGGTCCGTCGATTGCGATTGCGATTGACATAATAATACTCCTTATGATTTAAATATTATACTGCGTTTTCTCCGGCGAGTTTGCCTGTAGACCATGCTATAACAAGGTTAAAGCCTCCGGTGTAGGCGTCTACATCAATTATCTCGCCGGCAAAGAACAGACCCTCTACGAGCTTGCTCTGCATTGTTTTTGGGTTGATTTCGCTTGTTTTTACGCCGCCGGAGGTGATTATAGCCTCCTCGACAGGTCTGGGACGCGAGATATCAACCGTAAAGTTTTTGATTATATCCAGGAGAGCTTTTCTCTCCTCTTTTGTGATAGAGTTGCATTTTTTTGACCGCTCTATTCCCCATCTGTCCAGTACGACGGGTATGAGCTTTTTCGGCAGAAGTCCGTTTAGAGAATTGGACGCCGATTTGTTTATATTCTCCGAAAAATCCCTGAGGATACGCGAGTCGAGCTGTTCTTCGGATAAAGCGGGCTTTAGGTCGATTACCGCTTTATAGCCCTTTGTATAGTCCCTCATATTACAGCTCGCCGAAAGGACTATCGGGCCCGAGAGACCGAAATGGGTAAAAAGCATCTCGCCAAAATCCGAGAAAACTTCTTTTCCGCTTTTCTCTATAATTGACAGTCTTACGTTCCTGAGCGACAGACCCTGCAAACGCTTGCAGTCATTATCGGGACTTTCCAGCGGAATAAGCGAAGGTCTGATATCAGTTATGCTGTGTCCGAGCTTTGCGGCAAATTTATAGCCGTCTCCGGTTGAGCCGGTGCGAGGATAGCTCATACCGCCGGTGGCGATGATGAGGCTGTCGCAGGAATAGAGCTTGTTTTCGACAATAACGCCCTTTACACGGCCGTTTTCGGCGATTACGTCGCTGACCGGCTTGTGGATTATCCTGCAACCGTTGCTCAGGGCAAAAGCACGCATTGTGTCTACAACATCCATAGCCCTGTCGGATACGGGAAAAACGCGGTTGCCTCTTTCGACCTTGGTTTTAAGTCCGAGGTTTTCGAAAAAGTCCACGATATCTTCGGGCGGAAAATTATTCAGCGCGCTGTAGAGGAATTTTGAGTTAACGGGAACATTCTGCATAAAAGTCGGAATGTCGCAATAATTCGCGAGATTGCATCTTCCCTTGCCGGTTATGAGTAGTTTTCTCGCTACCTTAGGCATTTTCTCGAAAATTCTGACGTCGGCTCCGTACATAGAGGCATAGCCGCCTGCCATAAGTCCGGCGGCACCGGCTCCGATAATTATAACCTTAGTCATCGGGAGTATTGCTGCCGAGGCTGTCGTATACGCCCTGGTGGTTCCATACGAGTTCCAGCTCTCTGAAAGTGTCGGTAACCTCGTCCTTTTTCTCCAGAACGGTAGCAACGATAAGAGCGTTTATAAGGCTCAGCGGAGCTACGAGCGAGTCCACGACCGAGGCCATATCGCTCCTGGCTATGAGAATATGATCGGCGGCCGCTACGAGCGGAGATACCATACTGTCGGTAATAGCGATAACGTTGGCGCCTCTCTCACGGGCAAGCGACATCGACTCCACAGCCATTGTGCTGTAGCGCGGAAAGGAAATACCAATCATTACGTCTTCCTTGCTGATGCGGAAAAGCTGTTCGTAGGTATGTGTTTTCGAGGTATCGGTGATTACCCTGACATTGTCGAAAATAAGACCGAAATAATAGCCCAGAAACTGTGCCAGTGACGCCGTTGAGCGCACACCGAAGATGTAGATTCTCCTGGCGTTTACAATAGCCTTTACCGAAGAGTTGAAATCATCGTGGGATGTTTCCTCAAGAGTACGGCGGATTTTGTCGATATCCTGATTCATAATCGAATCGAGTACATCGTCGTCGCCGATACGGTTGGTGGTGACGTCGATACGCTGTACCGAGGTGAGCTTGTCGCGAATCATCTCCTGCATAGCGCGTTGCAGCTTTGGATAGCCCGAATAGCCGAGCTCGGTCGCGAAGCGCACCACAGTGCTCTCGGAGACGCCGACGGTCTTGCCGAGCTTTGACGCTGTCATAAACGCAGCCTGGTCGTAGTGCTTTTCTATATAATTTGCGATTCGTTTTTGTCCTTTTGAGAACGAGTTCATATTGACCTCGATTCTCGTCAGTAAGTGTTCTACCATATATAAACTTCCTTATTATCAATCTGTATCAATTCATTTTATCACTAAAACTTGCAAAATACAACTCTTTTTGTGAGAAAATAAAGATATTTATGCAAGATTGGAAAATCACGCCTCCAAAATCTTGCATTTGGTTATGTAATATGATAAAATTGTCCATGATACTACTGATTATTTCGGAGGTCTAAATGATTGCGATTATAGATTACGGCGCGGGCAACATCCAGAGCGTGTACAAGGCGCTAAAATTTATCGGAGCCGAGTGCGCCGTTACAAGCGACAGAAACGAAATACTGAACGCCGACGGAGCGATCCTGCCCGGAGTCGGAGCGTTTGGCGACTGTATGGAAAATATGGAAGAATCAGGCACAAAAGACGCTGTTATTGAGTTCATAGCTACGGGCAAGCCCTTCCTCGGAATCTGCCTCGGACTGCAGCTTCTCTTTCCCGAAAGCGAGGAGAATAAAGGCGTTAAGGGACTGGACGTCCTTAAAGGAAAGATTACGAAAATCCCTGACGGCGAGGGGCTGAAAATTCCCCATATGGGCTGGAATAATATCAAAATATTAAAAAACGACGGTATATTCAAAGGCATCGAAGGTGAGCCGTATGTATACTTTGTACATTCGTACTACCTAAAAGCCGACGACGCCGATATAGTAAGCGCTCAGACCGAATACGGCGTTACGATAGACGCTGCGGTATCATACAAGAATGTGACGGCAACCCAGTTCCATCCCGAAAAAAGCGGTGATACGGGACTGAAGATGCTTAAAAACTTTGTGGAGATGTGCGACTGATGTATGCTAAAAGAATAATCCCCTGCCTCGATGTAAAGAACGGCAGGGTTGTAAAAGGAATGAGCTTCGTAAACCTCGTTGACGCCGGAGACCCCGTAGAATGCGCGAAGCAGTATGATAAGCAGGGAGCCGACGAGCTGGTGTTCCTCGATATTACGGCCTCCAGCGACGCGAGAAAAACGGTTGTGGATATGGTGGCCAAGGTTGCGGACACGATATTCATCCCCTTTACCGTAGGCGGCGGAATACGGACTGTAGACGACTTCAACGAAATACTCAGAGCCGGAGCCGACAAGGTCAGCGTAAACTCGGCGGCGATAAAACGTCCTGAGCTGATAAACGAGGCGGCTAAAAAATTCGGCAGCCAGTGCGTAGTAACGGCGATTGACGCTAAACGCAAGGGCGACAGCTGGGAAGTTTATATCAACGGCGGAAGGGTTCCGATGGGAATTGACGCGGTAGAATGGGCTGTGGAATGCGAGAGTCGCGGAGCAGGAGAAATATTGCTGACGAGTATGGACGAGGACGGTCAGAAAAAGGGCTATGACCTTGCGCTGACGAGAGCAGTGTCCGAAAGGGTAAACATCCCGGTGATCGCCAGCGGCGGAGCCGGTGCTCTGGAACACTTTTACGACGCGTTCACCGAAGGCAAGGCCGACGCTGTGTTGGCCGCCAGCCTGTTCCACTTCGGCGAGATCCCGATCCCAAGACTTAAAGAACACCTTAACGAAAAAGGTATTTCGGTCAGAATATAAGAATAATTACAGTAGTTTCGCTACTCATCGCTCGTTCTTCGAAGCAAAAACTGAACGGAGAATACAAAACGGAGTTGTCATTTTCGACAACTCCGTTATTTTACTTTTTATAGGGTGAGAAAATATCCTCACTGGTTTCGAGGATGTGGTCTATGTATTCCTGACCGCATTTTTCTTTTATCAGATTGATAGTTTTCAAAAACTCGTCGGGATTACCTCGGGTCGGATTGTGGCAGTCAGTGCCGACAATGTCGATGTATCCGCGCTTGATGTACTTGAGGAGACGTCGCTTCTGCGAGAAATGCTTGAAGGCTCCGACGTTTGTCTGGATAAGAATATCCTCATCGACCAGGTCGAGCACGAGATTCTCGTTAGCCATAAGGTTTTCATACCGCTCGATATGGGTAAGAACCGGCCTTAGACCGTAGTTGCCTCGCAGACGGTTGAAGTAATCCATTGTGTGCTCGGAGAAATGCGAGCTAAAGGAAAACTCACAGAGAATATACTTCGAGTCGCCGTAGCAAATTCGCGAAAGGTCTTTGTTGTTAAACAAATATCGCGTTACATATACCTCGGCTCCGACGCAGATGTTGACGTCATCGGGAATATGAGGCAAGAGCTTTTCGAGTGATTTTTGTCTGCGCTCAACAAAGGTATCGAGGCTCTCCTCGTTTGTATAAAAATGAGGAGTGAGGCAGATATTTTTTACATCCTGTTTTCTGAGCTTTTCGATAAGCTCAAGGCTCATCTCGACGCTCTTTGAGCCGTCGTCCATCTCAGGCAATATATGAGAATGCATATCGTAATACATAGTGAACCTCCGGTTCAATTTTAAATTGAGAATTGAGAATTGAAAATTGAAAATTGAAAATGAAGGACGTGAAGACAGAATTGTAATATAATAAACTTCTTTGCCCGACAGAATTATTATTCGCTTCGCGATAGCAATAATCGAATAAATACGGGAATCTTAGCTTTCACAGAAAACTTGTCTATCCATCCAAACTTGCTCTAAAGGAAAAGTCATCCCCCAAAATCGGCGAGCTGTGCTCGCAACAATTTTATTCCCTAGCGGGAGACGGCAACCCTTTTGTCTGCTTCGCAGACATTTCCCCTGATAGGGGAATCTCCTTTAAAAAGGGGTACAAATTAGTTAATTAAATATATTCGCAGACCTTGTCGCCCATTTCGGTAGTGCTCACACGAGTCATACCATCGGCGAAAATATCGGGGGTACGGTACTTTTTGAGTGTTTCGTTAACGGCGTTCTCGATAGCGTCGGCGGCTTCGCCCTGATCGAGCGAATAGCGCAGCATCATAGCTACGGAGAGAATTGTGGCTAATGGGTTGGATATTCCCTGTCCGGCGATGTCGGGAGCGGAACCGTGGATAGGCTCGTAAAGTCCGAACTTGCCCTCGGCGAGAGAAGCGGAAGCGAGCATTCCGATTGAGCCGGCAATCATAGAAGCCTCGTCGGAGAGGATGTCGCCGAAAATGTTGGATGTAACGATAACGTCGAACTGGCGCGGATTGCGCACGAGCTGCATAGCGCAGTTGTCAACATAAAGGTGGTTAAGCTCTACCTCGGGATAATCCTCGGCTACCTTGATAACAGTCTCTCTCCATAGTCTGGAGCTTTCGAGCACGTTGGCCTTGTCTACGCTAGTTACCTTTTTATTACGCTTCATAGCCATTTCGAAGGCTACGCGGGCGATACGCTCGATTTCGGGTACGGAGTACATCTCTGTATCCCACGCGGCCTGTGAACCGTCCTCGGCCTCGCATCTGCCGCGCTTGCCGAAGTAGATTCCGCCTGTAAGCTCGCGCACGATGAGGATGTCGAGCTGACCGCCGATGATTTCGTCCTTGATCGGGGAGTCGCCCTGCAGGGGTTCGAAAATAACGGAAGGACGAAGGTTAGCGAAAAGTCCGAGAGCTCCGCGGATACCGAGGAGTCCTGCCTCCGGACGCTTGTTGCCGGGGAGGTTATCCCACTTGGGACCGCCTACCGCGCCGAGGAGCACGCTGTCGGAAGCCTTGCATTTATCAATAGTTTCCTGCGGAAGCGGCTCGCCGGTCGCGTCTATCGCGCAACCGCCCATAAGAGCCTCGTCGTATTCTACCGAAAAGCCAAATTTGTCGGCTGTTTTGTTGAGAACCTTTACGGCCTCGTCTACGATTTCGGGACCGATTCCGTCGCCCTTTAGTAATGTAATCTTGTAATCTGCCATAGTTTTACTCCATTTCTAAAATTTATATATATTTTTATTATCACATATAATTATCCGTAAGATTGTAGCTTTTACCACAATTACTCGTCATTATTTACGATAGGTATTTTCTGATAAACCTCGCAAACCCTATCCCTTTGCCACAGCATAGGATTAACGCGTACGGAATAACCGAATCCGTTGTCCATTACCCACTCAAAGGGCTTGGCCCTTGGGATTCCGTATACCGAGAGCAAGGTCATTATAACACCGCCGTGGGTGATTACCACTGCCTCGGTGTTGCCGGTTTTCATAAGTCCTTCGACAATCTGTTCAAAGATCATGCATACGCGCCGGGTAAAATCGGCTCCGCTCTCCCCTCTCGGAGGTTTAACATCGGATTGTCCCGCAAGCCATTTTTCGAAATCCGGATCATCCTTTAGCTCGTCGGCGCTTTTGTTCTCCCATTCACCGAAGCAGCACTCCGAAAGCTGATCAATCACGAGAGGATTCTGATGTGGATAGAGGATTTTGGCGGTTTCGGTACAGCGCTTCAAGGGGCTTGTGAATACCACCTGAGTGCCGGGATAAATATATCTTGAGTCATATTCGGCGAGGTTGAGCCTGCCTTCCTCGCTGAGCGGAACGTCGGTGGTGCCGATGTATTTGCCCTTTAGTGTATCGGAGATATCTCCGTGGCGGATAAAATGAATTAAGTAGGACTGCATATGATCATCTCACTTTACAAAATGTTGATTTTAAGTTATACTATTTGTAATATTGTATCTTTCGGAGGCAAGCTATGAACAAGGAATTCGGAAAAACCATAACCCACCTTAGAAAAAAGAAAGGCGTTACACAAAAAGAGGTATGCGAGGATCTTGGAATTTCGCAGGCGCTTCTGTCACATTACGAAAAAGGAATCCGTGAATGCGGACTCGATTTTTTGTCCAGGCTGGCGGATTACTACGAAGTTTCCTGCGATTATCTGTTGGGACGTACCACTAATCCGTCGGGAGGAAATGAAATAGAAGTATCCGACGAGACGCAAACCCTCGACGAGATTAACAGACGAAAAACAAACACCTACTGTATGCTGAACCGAAAGCTGCAGGTTAACACAACCTCGGTAATATACAGTATACTGGCCGAAATCAACAACAAAAAGCTGACACGATATGTGAGCGAATACCTCAGCGCAGCGCAGTACAGCGTGTTCAGAAGCCTGTATAAGGATAATAAAAGCGACGAACTCTTCGACCTTAACAATCCCGACATACACGGATACTGCAAGGCGTCTATCGCGCTGAGCGAAGCGAGAATAAAGGATACTCTTACGCATCTTGACGTACCGAAAATGAATCCGGAAATACTTAGCGAAAAGTACGACGACAGCTACACCTCGCTGCATCAGCTTATAAAAAACACGGAGAAAGCATTGAATCAGAGTTTTAAAATATAATATCGGTTTTAGCGGCAAGTTGTAAGTGGCAAGCGTACTACTTGCCGCTTGCCACTTTTAATCTGAAGCTTTTATTAATAAGTTGTTTTTTCGGTAGCCTCGCTGCCCTTGCTGACGATAATGGTGACGGTTGAGCCGTCCTCCAGAGTATCGCCCTTTTTGTAATCCTTATAGCCGATTACCTTGCCCTCGGCGATATCCTCGTTGTGCTGATACTCGGCGTTTACAACGAATCCCTCGTTGGCGAGCATCTTGGCGACAATATCGACTGACTTTTTCTTTATATCGGGGAGTTCTCTCATCTGGAGACCCTTGCTTATTTTCACTGTGATGGATATATCACCCTGGGCGACAAGCTCGCTGCCGGGCTTGGGATTCTGATCCATAATAACGCCCTCGGCATACTGGTCGCTGTAGGCTTCGGCGGTATCGCGGTAGATTGTGATTCCGCCCTTTTTCTCTGCCTCGGAAACAGCCTCGTCATATGTCATACCGACGTAGTTGGCGATAGTCTCGCCCGTCCATTTTTCGGACGCGGCGGTAGTATCCTGGTTCGGGTCGCCGACAAACAGTCCGCTAAACGGATTCAGGCTTAAAAAGAACACACCCAAGGCTCCGAGCAGAAGTATCGTTACAACCGCGGCGATCGCGCCGACTGCCCCGTGTGAAAGTCCTTTTTTGTTTTTATGCTTGGAATCCTTAACCGTCATATTGGCGGTACGCGAGATTTCCTCCTGGATTGCCTGAGCGGTATGAGAAACCGAAAGCTGCGAGCGCAGGTCGTCAAAATCCATAATACGGTTTTCGCGCTTAACCTGGAGGCCGTTAGCGATAGCGGTTACTACATAGGGCGGCAGCCTCTTGACTGTGCTTGT
>CADAEZ010000042.1 GCA_902787145.1 uncultured Ruminococcus sp. | reverse complement strand
ATAAAATTGCTGACAGCATAGAGTCAATCCAGCCGATTCCGGACGGAAACTTTCCTCCGTTTATCGAAGGAGCCGAACAGCAGCTTATTGATATTACGTGGGAGAGGACTAAGAAAAAATACGGAGATCCCGTACCCGAAATTGTCGCAAAGCGGCTTGAAAAAGAACTTAACTCAATCACGACATACGGTTATTCGGTGCTGTATATGACAGCTCAAAAGCTTGTTGCAGACAGCGAGGCTCACGGATATCTTGTAGGCTCGCGAGGCAGTGTAGGATCATCATTTGTAGCTACAATGTCAGGAATTTCTGAGGTTAATCCCTTGTGTCCGCATTATGTATGTCCAAAATGTCAGTGGAGCAAGTTCTTTGAGAACGGCGAATACGGTTCGGGCTTCGATATGCCGCCGATGAAATGTCCCGAATGCGGAGAAGAGCTCGACCGTGACGGACATGAAATCCCGTTTGAGACTTTCCTGGGCTTCAAGGGTGACAAGGTACCTGATATCGACCTTAACTTCAGCGGAGAATATCAGTCAAAGGCTCACAGATATACAGAAGAACTGTTTGGCCATGACCACGTATTCAAGGCCGGTACCATCTCGACTGTAGCCGATAAAACCGCGATTGGATATGTTAAAAAATTTGCCGAGGAAAGGCAAAAGGTCTATAATAAAGCCGAAGAAAAACGCCTTGCCTTTGGCTGCACAGATGTGAAGCGTACAACCGGTCAGCATCCCGGCGGAATGGTAGTTGTACCCAAGGGTTATTCTATCTATGATTTCTGTCCGGTTCAGCATCCGGCTAACGATATGAAGAATCCGAACGTGACTACTCACTTCGACTTCCATTCCATCCACGATACTATCACCAAGCTGGATGAACTCGGTCACGATTCGCCGACCATATATCATTACCTTGAACAGTTTACCGGAATCCCTGTTATGAATGTAAGCATGAGTGATCCGGACGTTATGTCTCTTTTCGAGTCGCCCAAGGCGCTTGGAGTTACTCCTGAGGACATAGACTGTGAGCTCGGTACTCTGTTTCTGCCTGAGTGCGGTACTCCGTTTACTCTAAAGATGATTTCAGAAGCAAAGCCAAAGACCTTTTCTGATTTGCTCCAGATTTCAGGCCTTTCCCACGGAACAGACGTATGGAACGGCAACGCTCAGGATCTTATCAACAACGGTACCTGTACTATTTCCGAGGTTATCGGTACGCGAGATTCTATTATGACTTATCTGATGCACAAGGGTCTCGACCCAAGTATGGCATTTAAGATAATGGAGATTACTCGTAAGGGTAAAGCGACAAAGATGTTTAATGATGAACACTTTAAGGCTTTTAAGGAACACGATATCCCCCAATGGTATATAGATTCCTGCCTGAAGATTAAGTATATGTTCCCTAAGGCACACGCCGCCGCATATATGATATCCGCCCTGCGTTACGGCTGGTACAAGGTTCATCGTCCGGTTGAGTTCTATGCGGCGTACTTTACTGTGCGACACGACAGCTTTGACGGTCTTACGGTTATGAAAGGCAGAGAAGCGGTAAAGGACAGGATAAAAACAATTAAAGCTATGGGCTACGAGGCATCCGCCAAGGATAACGCCGAACTCGATACCTTTATCAAGGTTAACGAGATGCTCGCAAGGGGCGTCGAGGTATTGCCGATAGATATATATAAATCCGAAGCTAATCTGTTTAAAATTGAGGACGGAAAGATAAGATTGCCGTTTTCTGTTTTGCCCGGAATAGGCGAGAGCGCTGCTATCAGCCTTGCCGAATCCGCTAAAGAGGGCGAGTATCTTTCTCTTGAGGATATGCAGATGAAAACAAAAGCTTCTAAATCTGTTATAGACGCGCTTAAAGAATGCGGCGCTACAGGTGACCTGCCCGACAGCGCGCAAATGTCTTTGTTTTAATTGATCAGTACATTATAACCTTGAGAAAGGGGTATAAATATGAAAAAACAATTTAACAAAATGGCCGGTATTCTGTTATGTATCCTGTTCGGTTTTATTCTTTTGTTTATTATGAATCGAATAGATTACATCTGGGGCGCTATCGTAACCCTTATAAACGTCCTTACTCCGTTTTTATACGCGTTTGGGCTCGCGTATATTCTGAATTTTCCGTTCAGGTTTTTCGAGAATAAAGTTTTCGGCAAGATTAAAGTTAAATGGGTTCAAAAAATTAACCGACCTATTTCCCTGACTCTGACTTATGTGCTTTTTATAGGCTTGTTGTCTTTCTTTACAGCTATTCTTATTCCTCAGTTGTTTGAGAATATCAGTAAGCTGGTTACAAGTATTCCGTCCTATATCAAGTCTTTCAAAGAAGGCACAAACGCACTTGTGAACTGGCTTAGTGAAAGATTCTCGATGAATACGAGTTTCTTTGACGGTTTGAAGAATAATTTTACCGGTTTCCTTAAATCTCTCGCTAATCTCGATAATCTCAGCAACGTGTATTCCGCCGCTCTCAGCACAGGTGTATTCGTATACAACTGGGTTATGGCTTTTATCATTTCCATATATATGCTCGCGTCAAAAGAGTTTTTGTGCAGACAGATAAAGAGATTCTGTGTCGCTTTTCTGCCGACGAAATGGATGCCCGCAATTTACGATATAATTGATGTATCGGACGATAAATGCGGTAAGTTTTTGGTTGGAAAAATCCTTGATTCAACAATTATCGGAGTAATGGTGTTTATTTGTATGACATTACTGCATCTTCCTTTTGCTCCTCTTATCAGCGTTATTGTAGCCGTATGTAATATTATTCCGTTTTTCGGCCCGTTCCTCGGAGGAATTCCCAGCGGACTGCTGCTGTTTATGGTAGATCCGCTTTACTGTCTTGAATTTGTTGTCATGATATTCATTTTACAGCAGATTGACGGTAATATAATCGGACCGAAGGTTGTGGGATCCAAAGTCGGTCTTATCGGATTCTGGTCCTTGTTCTCGGTTATTCTGGCGGGAGGTATATTCGGCCTTCCCGGTATGATTCTCGGTACGCCGATATTTGCTGCTATTTATACGCTAATCGGACGCAAAACAACCAAAAGGATTGAGATGAAGGGTGAAAAAGCCGAAAGGGTTATAAAAATGAATGTTATCAAATCCAATGATTTGATTAATATTAAAGCTAAACCTACTATTAACGCTCATATAAAATCTCATCTGCTAAAGAAAGACTCCAATGATGAAACTAAGGAAACAGAGGAGAACGAAGAATAATTTGACAAATACTTTTTAGTATGTTAATATATTAGCACGCTAAAGTAAAGGTTTGGTAATATTATGAAAAAAAACTTGATGATTACGCCGGAGGGCACAAAGGACTATCTGTTCAAGGAATGTACCGCGGTTAATCACGTATGCAAAAAAATAAAAAAAGTATTTGAGAGTCATCAGTTCCACCAGGTTATTACTCCGGTACTGGAGTATTATGATTTGTTTTCAATGGATTCGAGCGGAATATCCCAGGAGATGATGTTTAAGACTACGGACAACACAGGCAGGATTATTGCTGTTCGACCTGACTCAACCTTGCCGATAGCCCGGCTCGTTGCTACAAGGTTACAAAACGAAACCCTGCCCGTAAGACTGTATTATAACCAGAGTGTTTATCACAACAACCGCAGCTTAACCGGTAAGTTCAACGAAATAATGCAGATGGGCGTAGAGCTAATAGGCTCCAGCGGTATAAGGGCTGACCTTGAAATTATCACAACCGCCGTACAGTGTATGCAGGCTGTATCGGATGATTTCCGTCTTGAGGTCGGACACGCTATGTTGTTTAACGCGCTCGCGGATTCTCTTGATGTTAAGGATGATATAAAAGAGCATATTCGTGTCTTTATAGAGAACAAAAACTATTCCGCTCTTAACGACATACTTGACAAGCTTGAGCAAAACGACGTTGTTACCGCTATCAGAAAGCTTCCGTCGCTTTTCGGCGGAAGCGAGGTTTTTGCCAAGGCGGAATCTATTATTACGGTTCCCAAGGCTTTGGAGGCGCTCGATTATCTAAAAAGTATGTATAATTATCTGGAAAAGCTCAATCTCGGAGACAAATTAATAATTGACCTCGGTATTGTAAAGAGAAATGATTATTACAGCGGAATAATATTTTCCGGTTATGTACTCGGCTACGGTGACGCTATTCTGTCCGGCGGACGGTATGACAAGCTGTTTGACGCCTTTGACTGTCCGACAGGAGCGTCAGGCTTCGCGATCGATATTAATTATATCGCCGAAAAGGCAAAATACCGTTCCAAGAGTAATATCCCTGAGGTATTGGTATACGCGAGAGACGAGGATGAGATTATGGACGCTATTGAGTACACCTCGGAACTTGTTAAAAATGGGGTAAAGGCTCAGTTTTCCGTTTTATCCGATGTTGATGAAGCCCGGACTTTTGCCGAAAAGCTTGGCATCAAAAAATTTGTGATTTATGGTGATAACAATGAAACCGCTTAGAATAGCTCTTACAAAAGGCAGACTGGAAAAATCAACGGTTGAACTTTTTGAAAGACTTGGTTATAACTGTGATGAAATACATAACAAGGGCAGACGACTTATTCTTTCTGTCGGAGACGGCAGGCTCGAGGTTGTACTCGCTAAAGCCGCTGATGTTATTACATATGTTGAACACGGAGTATGCGACCTCGGTGTTGTCGGCAAAGATACGATTCTCGAAAACGGCAGTTCCTTTTATGAACTGCTCGACCTCGGTTTCGGTAAATGCAGGTTTGCTCTGGCATGTAAAAAAGGATATGATTTCTATCACGGCTACGGAACAAAGACTATAGCTACTAAATACCCGAATGTTACACGTAACTTTTTTGAGGGTAAAAATATGGACGTCAGCGTCATAAAAATAGAAGGTTCGGTAGAGCTTGCTCCGCTTGTAGGTCTGTCAGACGGAATTGTCGATATTGTAGAGACCGGATCTACGCTCAAGGCTAATAACCTGGAGATAATCGAATATGTAACCGATATTTCTGCCAGGTTAATCGCCAATACAGCAAGTCTTAAGCTCAGGAAAACCGAGATTGAGGAATTAGTAGGTAAAATGGAGGCAGAGGTTAAATGATAACTACTGTAATCGCGAACGGTAAAGATGAATATGATTTTATAAACAATCTCAAGGAGCGCTCAAACAGCGGCGCCAAGGATGTTACCGAGATTGTATCCGATATATTAAAAAACGTAAAAGCCGAGGGAGACAAGGCTGTTTTTGAGTACACAGTTACTTTTGACGGCAAAGCTCCCGACAAATTAGAGATTACTCCCGACGAGATTGACAGGATTATCTCCGGCTGTGACAAGGATTATATCAAAACTCTTAAGAAGGCCGCTCATAATATCGAGGATTTCCACAAACGTCAGATTCAGCAGTCTTGGCTCACAACCAAGGAGAACGGCGTTATTATGGGACAGCGAGTAAGAGGCCTTGAGAGGGTCGGACTTTATGTTCCCGGCGGTACCGCGGCATATCCTTCGTCAGTGCTTATGAACGCTATTCCGGCTAAGCTTGCCGGATGCAGTGAGATTATTATGACAACTCCTCCGTCAAAGGACGGCACTCCCAACCCGGATATAATTGCCGCGGCTAAAATCGCAGGAGTAGACCGTATCTTTCTTATGGGCGGAGCACAGGCGGTCGGTGCTTTGGCCTACGGTACAGAGCAGGTTCCTAAGGTTGACAAAATTGTCGGCCCCGGTAATATCTTCGTAGCAACGGCGAAAAAGCTGCTTTACGGAGTAGTAGATATAGATATGATTGCGGGTCCCAGCGAGATTCTAATTATCGCGGATAAATCCGCAAATCCCCGATTCCTCGCCGCCGACCTTATGAGTCAGGCAGAGCACGACAGGCTTGCTTCTTCCATACTTTTAACTGACTGTGAGTTATTGGCGGATAAGGTTAAAGCAGAGCTTAAAAAGCAGTGCGAAACACTGGAGCGTAAAGAAATTATCGAGGAGTCGCTAAAGAACTACGGCGCTATTATTGTATGCTCCGATATATCACAGGCTGTTGATTTTGCCAATGAGCTCGCTCCGGAGCATCTTGAGGTATGTTGTGAGAATCCTATGGAATATATAGGTAAGCTCGACAATGCCGGTTCTGTTTTTCTCGGAAACTTCAGTCCTGAGCCTCTGGGCGACTATTTCGCAGGACCTAATCACGTATTGCCCACCAGCGGTACGGCAAGGTTTTTCAGTCCTCTTTCGGTTGACAGCTTTGTTAAAAAGTCAAGCTTTATCTACTACACCGAGGACGCGCTAAAGGCCGACAAGGATGATATCGTAAGATTTGCCGAGACAGAGGGACTTACGGCTCACGCTAATTCTATAAAAGTAAGATTTGGTGATTGATTTGTCTTATACACTTAATGATAAAATAAAAAGCCTGGTTCCATATGAACCTATTTCGGGTACATATGACATAAGGCTTGACGCTAACGAATGTCCGCTGAATTATAATGACGAGTTAATGGATATGGTTGATAAAGCGGTAAAAAGCGTTAGCTTTAACCGATATCCCGACCCTCTTTGTATCGAACTAAGAAAGTCGTTTGCTGATTTCTACGGTATTGATTATAAGAATGTAACCGTCGGCAATGGTTCAGATGAGCTGATATTCCTGATTGAATCATCATTTATGAAAAAAGGGGATAAACTGCTTGTAGCTTCACCGGATTTCAGTATGTATGAGTTTTACAGTTCTATAAGCGAGAATGACTGCGTCAGATATTGTAAAAACGATTCTCTGAATATCGGGATAGACGAGCTTATTGCGACTGCCGAGAGGGAAGAGGTTTCTCTTATACTTTTTTCTAATCCCTGTAATCCCACAGGTCAGGGAATAACAAAAAAGGACGCCGTTAAACTTATAAACAGCGTCGATGCTCTGGTAGTTCTTGATGAGGCTTATATGGACTTCTGGGATGAAGACGAGAGTCTGATAAAAGATATTGATAAGTATGATAATCTTATTGTATTCAGAACAGCTTCAAAGGCAATGGGCTCCGCGGCTCTGAGACTTGGATTCGCTGTATCGAACGAGAAGATTTCCAGGGCAATATCTGCCGTGAAATCTCCTTATAATGTCAACAGCCTATCCCAAGCCATTGGAACAGAGCTGTATAAAAATAAAAATTTTTTAATAAATCGCACTAAAACTATTGTTCAAAACACAAATATGTTGTATAATAGTTTATTGGATATTAGTCAAACTACTGACGATTTCATCGTATATCCCACAAAAACAAACTTTGTTTTTGTAAAAACATCTTTTGGCAAAGACTTGTGGGAGTATCTTAAGGAAAAGTCAATTGTAATTCGATATATGGGGGACTATATCAGAATCACATCGGGTACCGAGAGTGAGAATTATGCCCTTGTATCAGCTATAAAAAGCTATTTATCTGAGAGGTAATTATGCGCACTGCTCAAATTAATAGAAAAACCGCCGAAACCGATATAAAGCTCAGCTTATGTCTCGACGGCGGGGAAGTTAAAATTGATACCGGTGTCGGATTTTTTGATCATATGCTGACTGCGTTTGCCGTACACGGAGGATTTGGATTGTCCGTAAAAGTTGTCGGCGATTTGAATGTTGACGACCACCACACTATCGAGGATACCGGAATAGTTCTCGGCAAGGCTTTCGCTCAGGCGCTTGGCGATAAAGGCTCTATCGAAAGATACGCGAGTTTCTATATTCCTATGGACGAAGCGTTGGCGTTTTGTTCGCTCGACATAAGCGGCAGGCCGTTTCTGGTGTTCGACGCTGATTTTCCACAAGAAAAATGCGGTGACTACACTTCCGCTATGACAGTAGAATTCTTGAGAGCTTTCGCCTATAACGCAGGTATTACAATGCACGTTAAGTCTATTTACGGCGTAAACTCGCATCATATTATAGAGGCGATATACAAGGCGGTCGCTCATTCTCTTAAAAACGCCGTAAAACAAACCGATACAGGCAAACCATTATCAACTAAAGGAGTACTGTAATGATTATTCTACCCGCAATTGATATTAAAGACGGTAATTGCGTTAGATTATTTAAAGGAGATTATTCCACTGTTTCCAAAGTGGCTGATGACGCCTACGAGACCGCTGAGTCCTTTTTTAAGGCAGGCGCGAAGTGGATGCATATGATTGACCTCGACGGCGCGAAGGACGGTCAGCGCAAAAACTCCGACCTTATTATTGACGTAGCTAAATCTACTGATATCAAAGTTGAGGTCGGCGGCGGTATCCGTAATATGGATACCGTGGAGTATTATCTCGAAAACGGTGTTAACCGTGTGATACTCGGCTCGGCCGCAGTTAAGGATCAGAGATTTGTTATAGACGCTGTCAACAACTACGCCGATAAGATCGTCGTTGGAATTGACGCCAAGGACGGTATGGTTTGCGCTGAGGGCTGGACCGATAAATCTGAGCTTAATTATATCGATCTTGCGAGGCAGATGGAACAAATAGGCGTCAAAACCATTGTGTTTACCGATATTGATCAGGACGGCACTCTCGCGGGTCCAAATCTTGTACAGCTGGACAAGCTCGCTCATAATGTTTCCTGTGATATAATCGCCAGCGGCGGTGTTTCAAATATCAAAGACATTATTAATCTTAACGAGCTTAATGTTTACGGCGCGATTACCGGCAAGGCCATATATACCGGTGACCTTGATCTTGCTATGGCTATACAGATGGCGCAAAAGGTGACTGATATATGAACTTAGATAAGTATTTTGTAAAATCCGAGCTTATTCCTACTATTATTCAGGAAAAATCCACCGGCGAAGTGCTTATGCTCGCTTATATGAATAAGGAATCCTTTGCTAAAACTCTTGAAACCGGCTATACCTGGTTTTGGTCAAGAAGCCGTCGGGAGCTTTGGAATAAAGGCGCTACATCAGGTCATTTACAAAAGGTAGTCGAGATTTTTTCTGACTGCGATGACGACACTATACTAATAACTGTTGAACAGACAGGCGCCGCCTGTCATACTGGCAATCATTCGTGTTTTTACACACAGATAAAATAGGTGATTTTATGGACGATAAAGTATTACAGGCTTTGTACGAGACTGTACTAAGCAGAAAAGAAAACAAAAAAGAAGGATCTTATACCTGTTATTTATTCGAGAAAGGCCTGGACAAGATTCTTAAAAAAGTTGGAGAAGAATGCAGCGAAACTATCATAGCGGCCAAAAATAACGATAACGGCGAGACTGTGTACGAAATAGCCGATTTAATGTATCATCTAATGGTTATGATGGTTCAACAGGGGATTGAGCTTGAAGATGTGCTTAAGGAACTCGACAAGCGCAGCGAAAAGACAGGCAACCTAAAAACCTTCCATCAAGTAGATAAAAACTCATAATTTACACCCACTATCTTTGTGTAGTGGGTTTTGGTTTAAAATACAGGAGAAATATGAATTTTAATATTATTACTTTGGGCTGCAAGGTTAACCAGTACGAAACTCAGCTTATGAGCGAAATATTAAGAGCCAACGGCTACACACAGTCACAAGATAAAAATACAGCGGATATCACTATTGTGAACACCTGTACCGTTACGGCTGTGTCTGACGCTAAAAACCGAAAAATTCTTCATAAGGTTCGAAGAAATAACCCAAACGGTATTGTAATTCTTACCGGATGTATGCCGCAGGCTTTTCCCGACAGGGTAAGTGATTTTGAAGGCTGTGATATTGTGCTGGGCAATAAACACAGAGCTAATATAGTCGAAAAGATTGACGAGTTTATACTCTCGCGCTCACAGATCGTCGATATTGAACCTCATGAAAACAAAAACGCTGAGTACGAGGAGCTTTCTGTCACAAACTTCGACGGCCATACAAGAGCGTTTATAAAGATAGAGGACGGATGCAACCGGTTTTGCTCATATTGCGTGATACCTTATTCCAGGGGAAGAGTACGAAGCAAAAGGCCCGAAACACTAAAATCTGAAATAAAAGAGATTGCCCAAAAGGGATATAAGGAAGTTGTGCTGGTGGGCATCAACCTGTCAGTCTACGGTCAGGGAGAGAACTTTAATCTTGCCGACGCTGTTGATATCTGTTGTGAAACCGAGGGAATAGAGAGAGTACGCCTCGGTTCGTTTGAGCCTGAGATGATGTATGACGAGCTTATCGGCAGATTCTCTAAACAAAAGAAGTTTTGTCCTCAATTTCATTTATCACTGCAAAGCGGTTGTGACGAGACACTAAAACGAATGAGACGTCAGTATAATATCGACGAGTATATGAAAATTGTCGATGACCTGCGATCGCATTTTGATAACTGCTCTATAACCACCGATATTATGGTAGGTTTTGCCGGAGAGACTGACGAGGAATTCAATAACAGCTGTGAATTTGTTAAGAAAGTAGGCTTCAGCAAGACTCACGTTTTCCCTTATTCACGCAGGGAGGGCACACTTGCTGATAAATTCGACAATCAAATCGACAATCAGACAAAAGATAAACGCTCAAAGATTATGCTTTCGATTGCTGATGATCTCAGAAAAAAC
Source organism: uncultured Ruminococcus sp. (assembly GCA_902787145.1). GTDB lineage: Bacteria > Bacillota > Clostridia > Oscillospirales > Acutalibacteraceae > Ruminococcoides. The sequence goes on along the minus strand of CADAEZ010000042.1, from coordinate 2,436 downwards.
TTTTTGCGTTCTCAACTCGGCAGGACAGAATCGGTTCTTGTCGAGAGGTTGAAAAACAACAGCTATTATGAGGGCTATACTATGAACTATACTCCTGTTCATTTTGTATCGGAAAAGCAACTGACCGGTCAGATTGTAAACGTAAAGCTAAACAAGGCTTTTGACGATTACTGCGAGGGTGAATTAGTCGAGTAGCTTTACAAGGTTTGACACTTCCTTAGCTGACGGCTCACTTTCCAGATTTTCAAAGCTGTACAGCATAAAGCCCTTAAGATTGCTTTTTCTAAGAAGCTTTAGCTCGTCCTGTAATATCTTGTCTGAAAACTTCCAGGTTCCGCTGTCGCTGTCAGTGCCTGATTTATAACCGGCTAAGCCGATATATAGATTTACGCTTTTGTCATATTCAAGGCTTCTCCAGTTGTTCAGCGCTGTCTCGAATTTAAGCGCCGGATTTTCAAGGCTGTAGTAAAGCTGTGGACATATATAGTCTATGTATCCTGATTTAGAACACCAGCTCTTTACATCCGCGGACATTTCGTAATCATTATCTATGTTTCCCTGCGGAGAGATTCCGAATACAATATTATCCTTTAAGCTGTGAATTATCGAATAACAGTCGGCTATTAATATATTAACATTTGCTATTCGCCAGTTCTCAAGTGAAAGCGCGTTTTGCGCTCCGACATTATTTTTGTATTTATTGTACTCCTTACTGTCAAAAGCTTTACTTTTGGTGGGGTAGAAGTAGTCATCAAATTGAATACCGTCGATATCGTAGTTTTTAACAAGCTCTTTTACTCCGTTTTCTATAAGCCTTCTAACATTTGCTTTACAGGGGTTATAATATATTCCGCTGCCTACCTTTACTCCTAACGATTTATTATTTAGGTACGGGTGGTTCTCCGCGAGTTTTAATTTCTCAGAGCTTCTGATTCTGTAAGGGTTTATCCATGCGTGGATTTTAAGATTGTTTTTGTGAGCGTGCGAACACATATACTTTAGCGGGTCATATCCCGGATTCTTCCCTTGTATTCCTGTCAAAAGATGTGAGTACGGAAAATACGCCGAATTATACATAGCGTCCGAAAAAGGTCTGACCTGTACTACCAGTGTGTTAAAGTTTTTCTTCTTTACTGTTTTCGTGATATGGTCAAATCTTTTTTTGAAAGATGAATATGTACAATCTGTATTTTGTAGATCCAAATCCATATATGTAATCCATACACCGCGTATTTCCTCAAATTCTGTGTTTTTTACAACGGGTTCGGGCTTTTTGTTTTCCTTCTGATTAAATCCTGTCACAGCTATTATTATACATAGTGTGGCAATTGTCATCAGCAACGGAAGCTTTTTCGTCATTCTCATTTTTGTCATCCTTTGGAGTGATTATGAATTATACATATCTTTTGTTTATTTATCTCAGCGTTATCAGCCTGATATCAGTTATAGTAACGGTACTGGATAAAAAACGCGCAAAATCTCATAAATGGCGTGTTAAGGAGAGCACTCTTCTGTTACTTTCTTTGCTTGGCGGCAGTCTCGCTATGTTTATGACAATGCAGATTATCCGGCATAAGACTCAGAAACCAAAGTTTATGATACTGATTCCCTGTATGATTGTTATTCAGGCTATGCTATTATGGTGGGTGATTTGCTATTTCAGACAGATATCTTAAGTATATTGTTCCGCAGAACATATCCTCTGTAAAAGCTAAGACGTTTTTAAGAAAAGAATGTAATGTTTCTGCGCGTATGATAACACGTCTTAAACGAGAAAAAAACGGAATTATGAGGAACGGCGAAAATATAAAGACAATTGATACTCTTTTCGCAGGCGATATCATAGAGCTAAAACTTACTGATGAAAAATGTAATATATTTCCTGTTAAGGGTAACTTAAATATTCTTTTTGAGGATGAATATATTATAGCGGTTGATAAACCTTATAATATGCCCGTACATCCTACAAAGGTTCATCAGGAGGACACTCTCGCCAATATCGTCGCTTTTTATCAGATACAAAAAGGGGAGAGCTATGTTTTCAGGGCGATAAACCGTCTTGATAAGGATACCTCGGGTATTGTAGTTATCGCAAAAGACAAGCATACAGCTCATATGCTTTTTGAATGTATAGATAAAACCTATCGGGCTGTTTGTGAGGGTAAGGTTTTGTATCCCGCGACAATCAGAAAACCGCTAAAACTTCTTGACGGTCATAGTATTCAACGTACCGCGTCATATGAGGGAGAGGATTCGGTTACGCGTTATTATCCGATTAAGGTTTTGAAGAATCATACTTTTGTGGAATTTAAGCTCGAAACCGGTCATACTCATCAAATCAGATGTCATATGTCCGGAATAGGTCATCCTCTGGCAGGTGACGATATGTATGGAGGAAGTCTTGAGTTTATAAACAGGCAGGCTCTGCATTGCGGT
>CADAEZ010000041.1 GCA_902787145.1 uncultured Ruminococcus sp. | reverse complement strand
CATCTACTTCCGACCCGACGGTCAGGGCGGCAGCGACTGGCACGAAGGATACTTCTATGTACAAAGGGTAGGCAACATCCAACCCACTACTACACCGGCTACAACAACCGAACCTACGACCACAACCGAAGAACCCACAACAACCGAACCTCCGACTACTACCGAGGAACCAACTACAACCGAGCCACCGACTACAACCGAAGAACCTACAACTACCGAAGCGCCTACCACAACAGAAGAACCCACGACAACGGCACAACTGCTCGCCTCAGGTTACTACTTAGTAGGTAATATCAAGGGCGACAACTCATGGAGCCCCCTCAGCCACACCGACCTAAAGCTTACCGAAAATCCCGCGGTACAGGGCGAGTATATGCTTACGGGAGTTGAACTCAGCGCGGGTGACGCGGTAAAGATTGTAAAATGGAACGGAACAACAATCGAAACCTGGTATCCCAGCGGAGGAGACAACGATTATAACATCACCGAAGACGGCGAATATGATATTTACTTCCGACCCGAAGGAAGCGATAACATAAACTGGCACGAAAGCTTCTTCTATGTTGCAAAGGTGGTAGAGGAAGAGCCCACCACAACCGAACCTCCGACCACTACCGAAGAACCCACCACAACCGAGCCTCCGACCACTACCGAAGAACCAACTACAACCGAGCCTCCCACGACAACAGCGGAACCCACTACTACACAAGCCCCGACAACAACCGCACAGCAGCTTACAGACGGTTTCTATCTCGTGGGCAGTATAAACGGAGACAACAGCTGGAACCCTGAAAGACACTTGGACTTAAAGTTCAGCGTTAACCCCGCGAACAACAGCGAATATATGCTGTTGGGAGCGAATCTATACGCCGGACATCTACTTCCGACCCGACGGTCAGGGCGGCAGCGACTGGCACGAAGGATACTTCTATGTACAAAGGGTAGGCAACATCCAACCCACTACTACACCGGCCACAACAACCGAACCTCCGACTACTACCGAGGAACCAACCACAACCGAACCTCCGACTACTACCGAGGAACCAACCACAACCGAACCTCCGACCACTACCGAAGAACCAGCCACAACAGAAGAACCCACGACAACAGCGGAGCCTACAACTACACAAGCTCCGACAACAACCGCACAGCAGCTTACAGACGGTTTCTATCTCGTGGGCAGCATTAACGGCGACAACAGCTGGAACCCCGAAAGACACGTGGATTTAAAGTTCAGCGTTAACCCCGCAAACAGCAGCGAATATATGCTGTTAGGAGCGAATCTATACGCCGGCGACAGATTCAAGGTAGTTTACGTAGACAACAAGTCAATCACAAACTGGTACCCCGGCGGCACGAATAATGATTATAACATCACCACAAGCGGCCGCTATGACATTTACTTCCGACCCGACGGTCAGGGCGGCAGCGACTGGCACGAAGGATACTTCTATGTACAAAGGGTAGGCAACATCCAACCCACTACTACACCTGCCACAACAACCGAACCTACTACTACAGCCGAGCCCACAACTACCGAACCTCCGACTACTACCGAGGAGCCCACCACTGCCGAACCTACCCCAGAGCCCGAAAAATCTACCGTATACATCTCGGCGCCTAAGTCACTGACTAACTCAAAGGACTTCTACTGCCAGACATGGTACGATACAAATGACAGACATTGGGTCAAGGGCGAAGTTAAGAACAACGGTTTTATCGAGTTTAAGGACGTTTATACCAAGCTTATATTTATAAGAATAAACGAAGGCGACGAGCCGGACTTGTTCAGCGGAGATATGTCGAACACCTATACTGTTTCCGACAACAACCTCTTTGTACTAAGCTCCTGCAACCTCGGCTTTATCGAAGGACACTGGACAAAGCTTGTCGACTATACTATCCTCTATAAGTACAGCGGCGAAAAGAACATCTCGATTACCAAAAACGCAACCGCCGCCGCGGATTGTGACGCCGAGGAGCTCGCCAACATAAACGTGCCCGAAATCATCGACTCAAATCTTGAATTCTCTATCGACAACGTTGAGAAGAACGGCGACACAATCACCGTAAATCTAAAGGCAAAGACGAAAAAGTTCAAGGTTTACCTCAACGGCGAAAAAGTCGATGAGTACGAATTCCTCGAAAAAGCAACCGTCACCTCCGATACGGAGACCACCTTCCTGCTCGATTCCAACCCAGTACACAGAGGCAAAAGCTTCAGCTTCTACGTAACCGGCAATATGGATGTAACCACCGACGACAATGCGGAAATCACCGACAACGCTCTGCTCAGCCTATGCAGCTTTACAAGGGGAGAGACGCGACTGTATCTTGAGATGCTCGCCACTGTAACAACCGACAGCTTTAAGCGAATGGGAGTTGCCTTTGCCCGCAGCGAAGCGGACGAACAGGTGCTGGCCGAAGCAATTAGAAATGTTCAGTCCGGAACAGCCCAAAGCAACAACATAGCGGTTCACAACTCGCTCGTCAACGAGCCGAATGTTTCGGGACAGTACCAGTTCAGGTATAGTCCGAATATGAAGCTGTCAAACGCAAAGGGTTATCTCTACTTCTACACCTTCTGCGAGACAGAAAGCGGAGAAATCATCCTCAGTCCTTGCCTGGAGCAAAATCTTGAGGCGATAACAGGTTAATATTGACATATTAATAAGAAAAATATAAAATAATGGCAGAGACCGAAAAGTCTCTGCCATTTCCTTATTGGACAGTGATTATTATGACAAATACAACCATAGCCGCGATCTCAACCGCGCAGGGCGAGGGTGGAATCGGCGTAATCCGCATAAGCGGTGACGACGCGATTACTATAGCGGACAAGGTTTTTAAATCTGTATCGGGCAGGAGCCTGTCATCTATGAAGGGCTATACCGCCGCTTTCGGACGTATTGTCGCGGATAATGAGCCGGTCGACGAGGCTATAGCGACTGTTTTCCTCGCGCCCAACAGCTATACGGGAGAGAATGTAGTCGAGCTGTCATGCCACGGCGGACTTTTTATCACACGCGAGGTTCTTCGTATTGTGCTCGAAAACGGCGCCGTTCCGGCTCAGGCAGGCGAGTTTACAAAGCGAGCGTTTCTTAACGGCAAGCTCGACCTCACCGAGGCCGAGGCGGTTATCGACATTATCTCGGCAAAATCCCGATCTGCCGCAAAGGCCGCATTACTTGCCAAGGACGGAGCTCTGTGGAAGAAAATTACAAGCATAAAAGAATCCCTCGTTACTACCGCGGCACACCTCAGCGCGTGGGCGGATTATCCCGACGAGGATATCGAGGAGGTAAGCCCGGAATCGCTTGAAGCTACATTAAGCGAATGTATGTTCGAGGTTAACAAGCTGCTCTCGACCTACGACAAGGGACAAATTGTAAAGCAGGGCATAGACACTGTAATCGCAGGTAAGCCCAACACAGGCAAAAGCACGCTTATGAATCTTCTCAGCGGAAGGGACAGGAGCATAGTCACAGATATCCCCGGAACAACAAGGGATGTTATAGAAGAGACCGTTGTAATCGGCGACATAACCCTGCGTCTCAGCGACACCGCCGGACTAAGACAGACGGGGGACGAGGTTGAGCGCATCGGTGTGGATATCGCCAAAAGCAGAATAAGTACCTGCGGACTGGTGCTCGCCGTGTTTGACAGCAGCCGAGTGCTTGACGACGACGACCTCGGCTTGCTCGAAGCTATCGAGGATACCCCTTGCGTCGCAATTATAAACAAAACGGATCTTGAAAGTAAAATCGACGAGGGCTTGGTAAAATCAAAGATAAAGAATGTAGTCAAAATCTCGGCGAAAAGCGGAGAGGGCTATGATGAGCTCGAAAGAATCATAACCGAAATCGCCGGAACCTCTGACCTTAACCCCAGCGAAGGTATCCTGGCCAACGAACGCCAGCGCCTTGCGGTGCTGAACGCGAAGAACTCCCTCGAGGAAGCAATAAACGCGCTCGCCGTCGGAATGACCTTCGACGCAGTCAACGTCGAAATCGAGGACGCTGTCGAAAACATACTTGAACTCACAGGCGAAAGGGTCAGCGACGTAGTAGTGGATCAGGTGTTCCACAATTTTTGTGTAGGAAAATAGTTGGGTGATTATATGAACTACAAAGCAGGAGAATTTGAGGTAGCCGTCATCGGCGCCGGTCACGCCGGTATCGAGGCAGCTTTGGCATCGGCGAGGCTTGGATGCAAGACGGTTATCTTTACGATAAATATGGACGCTGTCGGCAACTGTCCGTGCAACCCCTCTATCGGAGGTACCGCCAAAGGACATCTTGTGCGCGAAATCGACGCCCTCGGCGGCGAGATGGGCAAGACTGCCGATAAGTGCTTTTTGCAGAGCCGTATGCTCAACAAAGGCAAGGGACCGGCGGTTCACTCATTGCGAGCTCAGATCGACAGGAGAAAATACTCCGACACAATGAAGCACAAACTCGAGCTCCAGGAGAATTTAGAACTGCACCAGGCGGAGATAACCGATATCAAAAAGACAGACAGCGGCTACACGCTTACAACTCGTATGCTTGCCGAGTACGACGTCAAGGCCGTTATCATCGCCACAGGAACATATCTCGGCGGACGAATCTACGTCGGCGAGGTAAGCTTCGACAGCGGTCCGGACGGTACCTTCCCGGCAAGCTTCCTCGGCAGCTCGCTAAAGGAACTCGGACTTCCTCTCAGAAGGTTCAAGACAGGTACCCCCGCGAGAGTCCTGCGCAGTTCTATCGACTTCTCCGAGCTGGAGGAGCAGCACGGCGACGAACCTCCGATACCTTTTTCCTACGATACCGAGGACCTCGGCGACAACAAGGTTATCTGCCACATAAGCTGGACAAACGAAAAGACAAAGGAAATCATCCTCGACAACATCCACCGCTCGCCGCTCTACGGAGGCAGGATAGAGGGTATAGGCCCCAGGTATTGTCCCAGCCTTGAGGATAAAATAGTCCGCTTTAGCGAAAAGAAACGCCACCAGCTCTTTATTGAGCCTTGTGGACTTGATACCGAGGAGATGTACCTTCAGGGTATGAGCTCGTCTCTGCCCGAAGAGGTTCAGCTAAAGTTTTACCACACAATAAAAGGACTCGAAAACGCCGTAATAATGCGCCCGGCATACGCTATAGAATACGACTGCGTCGATCCGACCGAGATGTATCCGACCTTGGAGTTTAAGCGTTTTGAAGGACTATACGGCGCGGGACAATTCAACGGCAGCTCCGGATACGAAGAAGCAGCAGCCCAGGGGCTCGTCGCCGGAATCAACGCCGCTCTGAAAATCCGGGGCAGGGAACCACTCATATTGGAGCGATCCGGTTCGTATATCGGAACCCTTGTCGACGACCTTGTCACCAAGGGCGCTAACGAACCCTACCGGATGATGACATCCCGAAGCGAGTACAGACTGATACTTCGCCAGGACAACGCCGACGTAAGGCTTACCCCAATCGGCAGGGAAATAGGACTGATATCCGACAGCAGGTGGGAGAAGTTCAACGCAAAACAAAAGCTTAAGCAGGCCGAGATAAAGCGTATAAAGAGCACAGTAATCCCTCCCGGCGATGAGATAAACAACATTCTTGTTTCACGTGAAACATCTCCGCTCTCGACCGGAGCAAAGCTGGTCGATCTTCTTCGCCGTCCTCAGCTAAGCTATGACGACCTAAAGCCGATTGATAAAGACAGACCTCAGCTCGACAGCAATATTTTTGAGCAGGTCGAGATAGAAGTAAAGTACGAGGGCTATATCGAAAAACAACTTCGCCAGGTAGCCCAAACCCAAAAGCTGGAGAAAAAGAAGCTCCCGTCCGATTTTGACTATACCGAGCTCAACGGACTCAGGCTCGAGGCACAGGAAAAGCTGAACAAAATCAAGCCGCAAAACATCGGCCAGGCGTCGAGAATATCGGGAGTATCTCCTGCGGATATCAACGTGCTGCTGATATGGCTTTCCTCCAAGAGGTAGATATGAAGAATCTTGTAAAAACCGAGTGTAAAAATACAGGCATAGAACTTAGCGATTATCAGGCGGAACAGTTTGAGAGTTATTACAACCTGCTCCTTGATTGGAATGAAAAAATTAACCTCACCCGTATTACCGAAAAATCCGAGGTTGCCCTAAAACATTTCGCCGACAGCCTTACGCTTTTAAATTACTATGATATTCCGCAAGGCGCAAAGCTTATCGACGTCGGCACCGGAGCAGGATTTCCCGGAATACCGCTCAAAATCGCCCGACCCGATATCGAGCTTACTCTCCTCGACAGCCTCAACAAAAGATTGATTTTTCTGGACGAGGTATGCGCGCGGCTTGATATAGACGCGAACCTCGTACATTCGCGCGCCGAGGACGGAGGAAGAAATCCCAAACTAAGGGAGAACTTTGACCTCGTCGTCTCGAGGGCAGTAGCCGGGCTGAACGTGCTGAGTGAATACTGTCTGCCGTTTGTAAAGGTAGGCGGAGCGTTTACACCGATGAAGGGTCCCGACGCCGAATCAGAAATATCCGAAGCCGAATCCGCCATAAAGCTCTTGGGAGGTAAACTGTCCGCAGTAAACAGCTTTACCCTCGGCTCGGCCGGAGGCAGGACGATTGTTGTGATAGACAAGGTCAGGTCAACTCCGCAAAAATATCCGCGCCACGGCAGCAAAATAAAATCAAAGCCCCTGTAGATGCAATCCGACACGATGTTGTCGGATTTCTTTTTTTGCAGCAAAACATTTTATAATAATCGCTCAGGCTTCGACACAATATCACGACCGATAGTGGTATCATATAGACAGTTAAGACAAGCCCCCGAAAAAGAGGTGAGGTTTTGAACTATATCCAAAAAGGCGACAACAGAATAACAGAAATTCCAACCGTAAAGATCCGCCCCAACAAAACTCAACCCCGAAAAATATTCGACGAGGATAAGCTGCGAGAGCTCGCCAGATCAATCGAGGAAAACGGCGTACTCCAGCCCCTGACCGTCAGAAAGGTAGGTCAGTCGGAGTACGAGATAATCGCGGGGGAGAGACGGCTGCGAGCGTCGGTGATGGCGGGATATTCGAGAGTGCCGTGCATTATTATAAAATGTAACGACCGAGAATCCGCTATGCTTGCCCTGCTCGAAAACTTGCAGCGCTGCGACCTCGGTATCTTCGAGGAGGCGAGGGGAATCTCCCGTCTTATCCGCCGCTACGGTATAACCCAGGAGCAGGCTGCCAAAAAGCTCGGCAAATCCCAAAGCACGATCGCAAACAAGCTGCGGCTGCTAAACCTTAGTTATGACGAGCAGGATTGGATTGTGCAGGCAGGACTGACCGAACGCCACGCCAGAGCATTGCTTCGAATTTATGACCAGGAGCTCAGGAAAGAGGCGCTATCAAAAATCATAGCCCAAAACCTGAACGTAACCCAGAGCGAAAAGCTGATTGACGAAATGCTCTACAACCCAAAGGATGAAAAGCAAAAGGGCTCGCAAAAAGTCGTAATCCGAGACATAAGAATTTTTGTAAATACAATCAACAAAGCAATTAACACTATGAAGCTTGCCGGCATAAACGCCGAATGCAGGCACAGGGACAGCGGCGACTATATCGAATATACCGTCCGAATCCCCAAAAACCGGACAGAAAAGTCCGCCTGAAAATGCTTTCCACGTTGAGCGCTTTGCGCTCACACTCATACCCATTTCCTTATCTAAACCCCTTGCCAAGGCCGCGCTTATAACAGCGCGGCTTTTGGCGTGTTTCACGTGAAACATTTATATTATTCCAAAAAATTTTAAAAAACACTTTTATTTCATATTAAAATATGGTACAATTTTCTACAGAACTATGAAATACAAGGTGATTTTTTGACAAAGGTAATTGCGATAGCAAACCAGAAGGGCGGAGTCGGCAAAACTACGACTGCCGTAAACCTTGCTGCTTGCTTTGGCGCTATGGGAAAGCGCACTCTGCTTATTGACGTAGACCCCCAGGGTAACGCCACCAGCGGAGTTGCTGTCGACAAGCGGCAGCTTACGAAATCAACATACAATCTGCTTGTTGAGGATATATCGGTCGAGGAGTGTTTGTTTTCTACTCAGTATCAGAACCTCCACATCCTGCCCAGTTCGCTTGATCTGGCCGCGGCTGAGCTTGAGATTGCCGATATGCCTCACCGCGAGTCGAGGCTGAAAAACGCGGTTTTGCCGATAAAGTACAACTACGACTATATCATAATCGACTGTCCGCCCTCGCTCGGATTGATAACTGCCAACGCCCTGACCTTGGCTGACAGCATCCTGGTTCCGATCCAATGCGAGTATTACGCGCTGGAGGGACTCTCACAGCTTATGAGCACGGTAAGGCGAGTAAAGCGTCAGTACAACAGCTCGCTGGAGCTGGAGGGAGTGCTGCTGACTATGTACGACGGCAGACTCAACCTGACCCAGCAGGTTGTGGACGAGGTCAAAAAGTTCTTCCCGCGAAAGGTTTTCGCGACTGTGATTCCCAGGGGAGTAAGACTTTCGGAGGCGCCGTCCTTCGGAATGCCGGTAATATACTATGACAAATCCTGCAAGGGAGCGGCTGCATACACCGAGCTTGCCGCCGAGATCGCGGGCAAAAACAGATAGAACGAAAGGTTTTGAAATAAATGGCTAAGCCAAAAAGAGGACTGGGCAAAGGACTCGGAGCGATTTTTATCGAAAACGAAACCGAAGATCCGGGCGCTACAGTCACACTGAGAATCTCAGAAATCGAGCCAAACAGCGCGCAGCCGAGGCGTGATTTTGACGAAGAAGCCCTCGCGCAGCTCGCCGACAGCATAAAACAACACGGGCTCATCCAGCCGATTCTGGTTCGACCCATCCTCGGCGGAGGATACCAGATAGTAGCCGGCGAGCGAAGATACCGAGCCTGCCAGCTCGCGGGAATCACCGAGGTTCCCGTAATGATAAGGGAACTTACCGAGAGAGAGACAATGGAGCTCGCGCTGATAGAAAACCTTCAACGCGAAAACCTCAACCCGCTTGAAGAAGCTCTCGGATACAAGAGCCTTATGGACGAATACGGACTGAGTCAGGAGGAGGTTGCCGAGGTAGTCGGCAAGTCCCGTTCCGCGGTGGCGAACACTCTCAGGCTCCTCAACCTGCCGGATTCCATCACCGTTATGCTCAAGGACGGAGTCCTCAGCGCCGGTCACGCGCGAGCACTGCTCTCGTTTGACAGCGAGGACGATATGCTCGAAGCCGCAGAGGCGATAAAAAACGAGGAATTGTCCGTAAGAGAAGTCGAAAAACTGGCAAAAAAACAGAAAAAGCAGAAATCCGAGACAAAACCCGAACGCAAACCGAGTTACTACCAAATGGTTGAGCAAACCCTTGCGGAATACCTCGGAACAAGGGTAAAGGTAAGTCCGCTGAAAGGAAAGACAGGCGGAACCCTTTCGATAGAATTTTACAGCGACGACGAGCTAAAGGATTTAGCCTCAAAGCTGGGAGAATAAAGGTAATAAGGAGTACATTATGATCGATATTAAATTTTTAAGGGAAAATCCCGAAGCAGTAAAGGAAAACATAAGAAAAAAATTCCAGGACAGCAAGCTCGCCCTTGTCGACGAGGTAATCGAGCTCGATAAGCAGAGCAGAGAGGCTAAAGGAAAGGCTGACGACCTGCGCGCGAACAGGAACAAACTTTCGAAACAAATCGGAGCTCTCTTTGCTCAGGGCAAGAGGGACGAGGCTGAGGAGCTCAAGGCGCAGGTAAGTGCCCAGGGCGAGGCTCTCGAAACATTAGAGGGTCAGGAGGACAGACTCTCCAAGAAAGTCACCGAGATTATGATGCAGATACCCAACATAATTGACCCCTGCGTGCCAATCGGTAAGGACGACAGCGAAAACGTTGAGGTAGAAAAATTCGGCGACCCGGTTGTACCGGATTTTGAGGTACCGTACCACACCGATATTATGGAAAAGTTCAACGGTATTGACCTCGACTCCGCCAGAAAGGTAGCCGGCAACGGATTCTACTATCTTATGGGCGACATCGCCAGACTCCACAGCGCGGTAATCTCCTACGCCCGTGACTTTATGATCAACAGAGGCTTTACATATTGCGTGCCTCCGTTTATGATTCGCTCCAACGTTGTGACCGGCGTAATGAGCTTTGCCGAGATGGACGCTATGATGTACAAGATCGAGGGCGAGGACCTCTATCTTATCGGCACATCCGAGCACAGTATGATCGGTAAATTCATCGACACAATGATCAAGGAGGACGAGCTCCCGAAAACACTCACAAGCTATTCGCCTTGCTTTAGAAAAGAAAAAGGCGCTCACGGAATCGAGGAGCGCGGAGTATACAGAATCCACCAGTTCGAAAAGCAGGAGATGATTGTAGTCTGCAAGCCTGAGGACAGCAAAATGTGGTTCGACAAGCTCTGGCAGAATACAGTAGACCTCTTCCGTTCACTCGACATCCCCGTACGTACACTCGAATGCTGTTCGGGCGATTTGGCAGACCTGAAGGTTCGCTCAATCGACGTCGAGGCGTGGTCGCCGAGACAGAAGAAGTATTTTGAGGTAGGTTCCTGCTCCAACCTCGGCGACGCTCAGGCGCGCCGCCTCAAAATCAGAGTCAAGAGCAAGGACGGCAAATACTTTGCCCACACCCTGAACAATACGGTAGTCGCTCCTCCGAGAATGTTGATTGCGTTTTTGGAGAACAATCTGCAGGCTGACGGCAGCGTAAGAATCCCCGAAGTCCTCAGACCGTATATGGGAGGACAGGAGGTTATAAAATAATTCGGAATTCGGGATGCGGAATTCTGAATTAGCTCCTTTCGGATAAGTATGTTTGGAACATACGTCAGGGGGATATCGCCGACGAGATAGGAACGATATTTGCTTGACGAGCAACCAAGGAGCGGAACATTTTTGTTCTATCCAAAACATAATAGGGAACATACGTCAGGGGGATATCGCCGACGAGATAGGAACGGTATTTGTCTGACGAGGAAATAATAAAAAAAGGAGGAAAAATTTATGGACAGTATTAAAAAGTATATCGCGGAGTTTATCGGCACCGGGGTATTGGTAGTAGGAGGCTGCGGAACAGCGGTCGCTATCAACGCCGTAACGACTAACGCCGGAGGACACGTACCGACAGCAGCGACAATCATCGCGATCTCGCTTGCGTTCGGACTTTCGATTGTGGCTATGGCGTACTCAATCGGCAACGTATCGGGATGTCACATCAACCCCGCGGTATCACTCGGCGTACTCATCACCGGAGGAATGAGCGTAAAGGACTTTTTCGGATATGTCATTGCCCAGTGCCTCGGCGCGTTAGCCGGAGCAGGCGGACTGTGGCTGGTATTCGGCAGCAACGCAAGCCTCGGAGCTAACGGCTACGGCGACAACAGCGCGCTGCATATCGGAGCGCTCGGCGCAGGTATCGTAGAAGTTGTTCTGACGTTCATCTTTGTTCTGTTGATTCTCGGAGTTACATCCAAGGCAGAGAACTCCAAGATTGCCGGACTCGTAATCGGACTCACCCTCGTGTTTGTACACCTGATCGGCATCAGCTTTACGGGAACATCCGTTAACCCGGCGAGAAGCTTCGGCCCGGCTATACTCCAGGGCGGAATCGCGCTCAGACAGCTTTATGTGTTTATCATAGCGCCGTTGGTAGGAGCTTTGGTTGCCGGTTTGGTACACAAATTTCTCATTGCCGAGAAAAGTTGACATAAGTTAACAGAAAAACCCTTGACTTTTCTGCAAAAACTGTTATTATAAATATAGTATAACAACAGTCAAACAGGCTAATCGGGAGGTTCACAATGCAAAAGAAAAGTAAACTTGGATTTATCATCGGAGTTATCTCTTTCGTTGCCGCGGCGACTGCCGCAATCACTGCTTTTCTCTTCGTAAAGGAAAAGAAGAGAAAAGACGACGAGGAGTTAATGGAGTATTTAGATAATTCAATCGAATAAAAGCACGCGCACTTTCTTAAAAGTGCGCGCTTTTTTTACTCTATGAAAAATTATTCAAAAACTGTATAATTATTCAAACAAAGGACATAAGATAAACATCATCTAATCCGGCTCCTATAGAGCAAAAAGATTTGTGTTCTCCGCTCAGCTTCTGATTCGCGAAACAGGCGATAAGCAGCGAAAAACAATTTGTAGCAGATAAACGTAAAAAAGGACCGCCATAAGCGGTCCTTTAGTCGTTATCTTATGCGGAAGCGTTGAGACGCTTTGCGAGATTTGACTTACTTCTTGCTGCTTTGTTCTTATGAAGAATACCCTTAGCCGCAGCCTGGTCAATCTTCTTTACAGCGAAGTTAACTGCCTCAACCTTGTTGTCAGCGTTGTTCTCAATAGCGATATACGCCTTCTTGATAGAAGTCTTGAGAGCGGACTTGATTACCTTGTTCTGTGCAGTCTTAGTCGCAATAACCTTAACACGCTTCTTGGCTGATTTGATGTTAGGCATTGTCGCACCTCCTTAAATCCAAAAAATAGAAAAAATTACATTCTTGTAGTCACGTACATATGATAATACCATTATTAATCGAAAAAAGCAAGTGTTTTTTTGGTTTTTTTAAAAAATTTTTTAAAAATAGTCAGTGTTTATGCCAAAACCACAATATATAGTGATTTACTCATCCTTTGGGTGTTTCTTGACGTATAAGTACAGGATGAGAAACAAAACAAGAAAGCATAAAGCTATTCCGCGGAAAATAAGGTTGTATGTTCCGCCGAAGAGGTCAACCGCCAAAAGGTCGTTTGCGAGGTACCACCCGAACATAAACACAAAAAAACTGCCTAATATATATAGTATGGGGCTGAGCTTGCGCGCGGCATAAAAGCAGTAAGCGCCCAAAAGTGCCCACAAGATAAGGTATACAACGTCCATAAACTGCATCGCTTTCGCCTCCCAAACCATTATATACGCGGCATTCGTAATTGTCAAATTGATTGTTGTGTGATTTTTTTGAAAAAACTTTATGAATAGTCTTGACTTTTTCTGACTTTCGTGCTAAATTAATAATCGTAGAGATTAGCACTCGACACATTAGAGTGCTAACATCAGTATAACGACAGTAATCAGAGGTACTAAAAATGGAAATAGCTACCCGTAAACAGCAAATCCTCGCCGCTGTCATTGAAAACTACATCGAGACAGGCGAGCCAATCGGCTCAAAATCCCTGCAAAATACCGAAGGGCTAAACGTCAGCTCCGCGACAATCCGCAACGAACTGTCGGATCTTACCTCGCTCGGGTTCCTTATGCAGCCGCATACATCGGCAGGCAGGATCCCGACAGAGGCAGGCTGGAGATATTATGTGGATAACCTGTTGAAGGTTAGGGAGCCGGACGAAAGGGTAAAGCGATATATCGACAGCAGGCTGAGAGCCTGTGACGACGCGCCGGAGCATATTCTTGAGAGCTGTGCCGCGGTAATATCCGAACTTTTGGGCACGGCCGCCGCGGCTACTACGCCAAAGGGAGAAAACACAAGAGTTCACAAAATCCGATTCGTGCCGACAGGACGCTACACCTCGATGCTTGTGCTGATAACCTCGGCGGGAATGATAAAAAGCAGACTGTTCCGCTGTGACTTCGCGATAACACCCGAAATGCTCAACGTGTTTGACCGCGCGCTCAACGAACAACTCGCGGGAGTAAGGCTTGAATATGTAAACAAAGCCTTCGCCCAAACCTTTGCCGCTTCGTTCGGCGAGCTGGGACTGTTGATGCCGGATATGCTAATGGCCGCGATTGACGCGTGCAAGGACGCGATGTCAACCAATGTATATACAGCCGGCGAAACCAAGCTGCTGTATCAGAGCGACCTGATCACCGCGAGGAATGTGCTGGAGTTTTTGGGAGATAAAAACGAAAGCGGAAAGCTTTTTGAATCAATACCCGAAGGAACTAATATTTATATAGGAAAAGAAAACACCTCGCCGCTGCTGAGGCACAGCGCTATGGCAGCCGTGAGATATAATATAGATAACCGACCCGCCGGAATACTCGGAGTAATCGGCTCGATGAGGGATAGAAAGGGATGAGAAATATGAGCGAAGAAAAAAAGAACGAAGCTTTAGAAACCGAGGAAGCTGTCGAGGAAAAGACAGAGGAAACACCCGAAAAAAAGTCCGAAAAAACGGAGAAAAAGAAATCCAAGAAAGATAAAGTCCAGGAGAAGCTCAAGGAGCTTGAGCAGAATATCTCCGAAGAAAAGGACAGACGTATGAGGCTTATGGCCGAGTACGACAACTACCGCAAGCGTACCGCTGCCGAAAAGCTCGGCATATATGACGACGCGACCGCGAAGGCGGTAGAGGAGATTCTGCCCGTAGCCGACAGTATCACAATGGCTATGCAGAATATGGAGGACGCTCCCGAAGAGTTCAAAAAGGGAATCGAGCTGATAGCGAATCAGCTGAAGACATCTCTCGAAAAACTCAAGGTCGAGGCTTTTTGTGAGGTAGGCGACGATTTCGACCCGAACCTGCACAACGCCGTATCCAAAATCGAGAGCGACGAATTCGAAGAAAATCAGATTACAGCCGTGTTCCAAAAGGGCTATAAGCTGGGCGACAAAATAATCCGCCACGCTATGGTTCAGGTCTGCGGTTAAAATAAGAAAATTTATTGGAGGTAAACATTATGGCAAAGACAATAGGTATAGATTTAGGTACAACAAACTCATGCGTAGCGGTTATCGAAGGCGGCGAGCCGGTAGTTATCGCTAACGCGGAGGGCGCGAGAACAACTCCGTCCGTAGTAGCTTTTTCAAAGGACGGCGAGAGAATGGTAGGTCAGGTCGCCAAGCGCCAGGCTATCACAAATCCCGACAAGACAGTTTCTTCTATCAAGAGAGAAATGGGTTCTTCCTACAAGGTTGCAATCGACGGCAAGAACTACACACCACAGGAGATTTCCGCAATGATTCTCCAGAAGCTTAAGAGCGACGCCGAGGCTTATCTCGGCGAAAAGGTAACACAGGCTGTTATCACGGTACCGGCTTACTTTACAGACGCGCAGCGTCAGGCTACAAAGGACGCAGGTAAGATCGCCGGTCTCGATGTAAAGCGTATCATCAACGAGCCGACAGCCGCGGCTCTCTCATACGGAGTTGACAAGGAAAACGACCAGAAGGTTATGGTATACGACCTCGGCGGCGGTACTTTTGATGTAAGTATCATCGAGATGGGCGACGGAGTCCAGGAGGTTCTCGCCACAGCCGGTAACAACCGTCTCGGCGGTGACGACTTTGATAAGAGAATCATCGACTGGATGGTAGCCGAGTTTAAGAAGTCTGACAGCGTAGACCTCAGTTCCGACAAGATGGCTATGCAGAGACTCAAGGACGCGGCCGAGAAAGCAAAGATTGAGCTCTCCGGCGTGACCTCAACAGCAATCAACCTTCCGTTTATTACAGCTGACGCAACAGGTCCAAAGCATATGGATCTCACTCTTACAAGAGCTAAGTTCGACGAGCTTACAGCCGACCTTGTTGAGTCAACAATGGGTCCGGTTCGTTCCGCTCTCTCCGACTCCGGCCTCTCAATCAGCGAGATTGACAAGGTGCTTATGGTCGGCGGTTCATCCAGAATTCCGGCGGTTCAGGACGCTGTTAAAAAGCTTATCGGCAAGGATCCGTTCAAGGGTATCAACCCGGACGAGTGCGTTGCTATCGGCGCCGCTATTCAGGCAGGTGTACTCGGCGGCGAGGTAGACGGACTCCTCCTGCTCGACGTTACTCCGTTATCCCTCGGCGTAGAGACAATGGGCGGCGTAATGACAAAGATTATTGACAGAAATACTACTATCCCGACTAAGAAGAGCCAGATCTTCTCGACCGCGGCCGATAACCAGACACAGGTAGAAATCAACGTGCTCCAGGGTGAGCGTGAGTTTGCACGCGATAACAAGCAGCTCGGACTCTTTGCTCTCACCGGTATCGCTCCGGCTATGAGAGGCGTTCCCCAGATTGAAGTAACCTTCGACATCGACGCCAACGGAATCGTAAACGTATCCGCCAAGGATCTCGGTACAGGCAAGGAACAGAAGATTACGATCTCCTCATCAACTAATATGAGCAAAGAGGATATCGACAAGGCCGTTAAGGAAGCCGAGCAGTTCGCGGCTGAGGATAAGAAGAGAAGAGAAGAAATCGACTCAAAGAACGAGGCCGAGAATATGGCTTATCAGGCAGAAAAGCTCGTTAACGAGAACGGCGACAAGCTCGACCAGGCCGATAAGGACAATATCACAGCCAAGGCTCAGGCGGTTAAGGACGCTATCGCCAAGAACGACAAGGGACTCATCGACACAGCCAAGGATGAACTCCAGAAGGCTCTCTATGAGGTAAGCTCAAAGCTCTATCAGCAGGCGGCTCCGCAGGGTCAGCCCGGACCTGATATGGGCGGTCAGCCCGGCCCCGATATGGGACAGAACGGCGGCAACGACGGTAACGTATACGACGCCGACTTCACAGACGTAAACTAATTATTCTTCAACAGAGCGGCCTTCGGGCTGCTCTGTTGTGAATTGAAAAAAGTACCCCTTTTTAAAGGGGTCAAAATTCTTGCCCAGAGGGCGAATTTTGGGGGATGAGGTTTTTGATAGAGCAAGTTGCTCTTTTGAGAACTCGCTCTACGAGACCGCTTTGCTAAGACATCCCCCGAAATCAAAGATTTCGACCCCTTTAAAAAGGGGTACTTGGATAACAAGTACCAAACATTGTTTGTAGGTGAAATTTATGGCAGATAAAAGAGATTATTACGAGGTTCTCGGTCTCCAAAAAGGCGCGAGCGAGGACGAGATAAAAAAAGCATACAGAAAATCAGCCAAACAATACCATCCCGACCTTCATCCCGGCGACAAGGTTGCCGAGGAGAAGTTCAAGGAGGTCAACGAGGCGTACGAGGTTCTCTCCGACAGCGAAAAAAGAGCCCGTTATGACCAGTTCGGCCACGCGGGCGTAGATCCCAACTTCGGCGCCGGCGGCGGAAGCCCGTTCGGTCAGGATATGGATATCGGCGATATTTTTAACAGCTTCTTCGGCGGCTTCGGCGGTTTCGGCGGAAACAGACGTCAAAACCCCAACGCTCCGCGCAGAGGCAACGATGTCGAGACTCAGCTTGTTATCGAATTTGAGGAAGCGGCTAAGGGATGTAAAAAAACTGTTTCGTACAGCAATATTATTACCTGCGACGACTGTCACGGCACAGGCGCCCAGAAGGGTACAACTGCCGAAACCTGTTCTGCCTGCGGAGGCACCGGCCGCGTAACGGTAAGCCAGCGGTCACCTTTCGGAGTAGTCCAGACCCAGCGCGCGTGTGACTCCTGCCGCGGAAAGGGCAAGATTATAAAATCACCCTGCCGCACCTGTAACGGTAACGGCAGAATAAGAAGAAATAAAAAGGTAGACATCACGATACCCGCGGGCATTGCCGACGACCAGGTTCTCAACGTAGGCGGTCACGGCAACAGCGGTATCAACGGAGGTCCTGCCGGCGATCTGCACGTGTACATACGCGTAAAGCCGCATGATGTTTTCGAGCGCAGAGGCGACGACGTATGGTGCGAGATGCCGATTACAGTAGCCCAGGCTATGCTCGGCGGCGAGGTGACGGTTCCGACAATCGACGGCAAGGTCAGCTACACCGTGCACGAGGGTACACAGCCGGGTGATGTGTTCAAGCTCAAGGGCAAGGGAATCCCCCACATCAACGGCCGCGGCCGCGGAGATCAGTATGTCAAAATGAATATCGAAATCCCGCGCAACCTAAACACTAAGCAGAAGAATCATGTCAAGGAGTTCGACGCTATGCTCGGCGATAAAAACTTCTCAAAACAGAAGAGCTTCCGTGAAAAGCTTAAGAAGATGTTCGGCGACTGAGCCTGCTCTTGATTTTAGCGCAGAAGTAGTGTATAATACCAATATTACAACCTACGGAGGTATAATATGAAAAGAATTATCGCGGCGGTATGCGCCTCGTTTATAATCGCGGCGTCCTTTACGTCCTGCTATGATCCGGCTAAGGATCCGAAAATGAAACTCGAAAACGGTACCACAGCCGCGGCTACCGAGGCTGAGAGCGAAGCCGCTACAGAACCTCCCAAGCCCGCGGATTATAAGGACAATCTTAACGGACTGCGTGATTATCTCAAGGATTTGGGTTATATTACAATTGATAAGGACAACGCTAATGTTTCCAAGATGAACGCAAAGCTTATCGGCGCTCAGAAGGGTAATAAATATGTTATGGGCGATGTCTCTATCGAGATTTATGAGTATAAGCTTGACGGAGAAAACAAAACCCGCGATGAGATGCTTGACAGCGTAAAGTCAAAGGGCAGCTTCACCCTCTATGAAAAAGAGGTAAAGGCGACGCTCTCCGACAACGGCAAGTACCTGATGATTTACTCTAACAGCAAAATTGACGAGAATGACAAGAACTCGGACGCCTATAAGCTGAGAGAGGCTACAATAAAAGCGTTTAAAGGATTTTATAAATAATTTGAGATAATTTAAGGGCAGATAGGTTTTATCCTATCTGCCCTGTTTATATTTATGTTTATTGATGCTGTACCGGCGTTCCGCAGTTGTTGCAGAAGTAGTCGTCGGGGTTTAGCTGCTGACCGCAGTTTGCGCAGAAGATTGCCTGAGGAGCCTGCGGAGTGTCTGCGTTCTGTACAGGAGCCGGTTCGGCGTTATTCTGCTGAATTGTCGGCGCCTGAGGAACTTCGGGAGGAGCCGGCATATCCGGAATAAACTCCTGAATCGGAGGCTGCTGGATGTTTTGTACAGGCGCGGCCGGCTGGGGAATCTCCTGACTTGCCTGTGGAGATGTTACAAATCTCTTGGCGATATTGCGGATGTAGGAGCCGTACTGAATCGCGATAACAGCGTATACAATATTAAACGCCACAGATGTAACCGAAGACAGGATATAGATAGCTGTTACGGCAGGGTTCTGTCCGGCTATAATCATTGGTAAAGAGGCGAACAGACCGATTGCCTGAAAAGCCGTAGCGATAATGTACATAATACCAAAAAGCGTAGCGCCGTTGGCGGAAAGATAGATTGAAGTCAGGCTCTTGCGAATCGAGTTGGCGTATCTGACCTGAGAGATTGACAACGTGAGCATAAATCCGCCGACAATAAGCACTATAACAGAAGCAACAGCAATCAATACTATCGAAACAGCGCCTTGTATATTGTTGGCGTGAGACGCAAGTACTATTAATAAAGCGACGATAAGGAAAATGGCTGCCGCCAAAGCGATGCATACAAATACAAGCTGGATTATTGCCGCAACCCTCAGCATAACCGACGGTGCCGCAAGCCTGGAGTTCGGCTTTTTACTCATAATATAGAAAAGCAGAAACGTTACCGCCAAAAGCAGACCGAGAAGATTTAAGCTCGGCATGGAGCCGGTGTCGTTACCGGGGAAGATTCCATACGCGCTAAGGTCATAGCCGCTGAGAGAATCGTCAAGGATCTTTTCTAAAATATGTGAGCTGAATCCCGTTGCGCTGAAAACCTCGTCAAAAATAAAACAGGCAAAGCCAAGAATCGCCGCGACCAGTATTACCGGTTTTCTGAAAAATCCTTTTATAATATCAATATTTTGTTGAAACGGATTTTGGGTCATATTACCCCTCCTTTTACATTATAGTAGTATTTTAGCCTAAATGCCGCAAAATTGCAAGATGTCTTGTCAATATGTGGTGGAATTTATCATAATAAATCGCAATTTGTTGGGTGCCGAAAGATATTTAAAATTTTTCGAAAAATTTTTGAAAAAGTTATTGACAAACGAACTCTTTTGTACTATAATCTAAATGTTCGCCGCAAGAAAAACTTGTGAAAACAAGCTTACTTAGGCGGCAAAAGAACCTTGAAAATTAAACAACGAAAGTACAGAAACCCGTGATGACTTTGAGGAAAAATAAAGTACTCAAACATTACAAAGTGAACCAAACACTGAAAAATAAGGATAACGAACACGTTAGTGTTCAGAGCGATTAAACGAAGAGCAACGAGGCTTGACAAGCTCTAAGATAGATTTGTACATCTCCGGATGTGTAGATACAATATTTTAGAGAGTTTGATCCTGGCTCAGGATGAACGCTGGCGGCGTGCCTAACACATGCAAGTCGAACGGAACTGCATATGA
>CADAEZ010000040.1 GCA_902787145.1 uncultured Ruminococcus sp. | reverse complement strand
TTTGATGTATTATGTGCAGGATTTCCTTGTCAGCCATTTAGTAAAGCTGGGACTCAAAAAGGCTTTAAAGATAAAACCCGTGGGAATTTGTTTTATAAAATAATGGATATTCTTGATGATCATCCTGAGGTGAAATTTGTTATTCTTGAAAATGTGAGAAACCTTGCAGACAAGACCGAAAACTGGGAAATTATAACTTCTGAATTAATGAAACGAAATTTCTATATTACAGAAGACCCAATCATTCTTTCACCTTCGGATTTTGGTATTCCACAGATTAGAGAACGTGTTTATATTCTCGGAATTAGAAAAGATATTCGTAATGATAAAATCCTTACGAATGGGTATATACATAAAAAAGATTTAAAATTAGATAAATATTATAAAAAATGTAAGATGGGGGACGCATGGTCAATTCTTGAAGAAGAGGTATCAGACGAATACATTATTTCTGAAGAACAAGAATTGATGATTAACGCTTGGGATGAATTTCGAACGGGAACTGGAATTAAAGTACTAGGTTTTCCAATTTGGCTTGACAGTTTTGGACTTGGTGAAGATAATGACCAAATTGTTTATCAATCTCAGGGATATGATGATATGCCGGATTGGAAACAAAAGTTTTTGAGGCAGAATAGAAATTTTTATGTTGCCAATAGAGAATTTATTGATGAATGGGTTAATAGATATAATATGAGAAATCGAATAAAACTATACAAAAAATTTGAATGGAATTGTGGAACGGACGTACAAGAAATGCATAATTGCTTGATTCAAGTGCGTCAATCAGGCATTCGAGCAAAACGACCTACTTTTTATCCTTCTCTTGTTGCTATTGCTAATACTCCTATTATCTGGGATGAGTCAAAAATGCACTATAGAAAGTTAACTCCTAGAGAAGCAGCAAATCTCCAAAGCTTTCGAGCAGACTACAAACTTAGAGGAACGGATGCGACACAATATAGGCAATTGGGAAATTCGGTAAATGTAAGAATATTAAAAATACTAGGAAAGAGTTTATTTGATTTAGCAAAAAACGGATGGGATGGTGAACCAGATGGCAAAAATAACTGAACTCAATATTCAACCTCAAGCAGGGGTGATAGGTGTTTTCTCAAGACTTAACTACAAGCCATGGTATGCAATAGCTGAGTTTGTAGATAATTCAACACAGTCTTTTTATTCACACGAAAAAGAGTTATCCGAACACGGAATTTCTAAAGTATCCATACATATAAATTATGATTTTGAAAAGGATACTCTTGTAATAAAGGATGATGCTTTTGGAATGGAAATTGATGACTTTTCTAGAGCCGTTAAAGTTGATTCTCCACCCGAAACAAACGATGGGAGAAACGAGTTTGGAATGGGACTCAAAACGGCTGCTTCATGGTTTGGTAATTATTGGTCTGTGGAAAGTACTCAATTTGGCTCAACTAACAAATACTACACAGAGATAAATATACAGGAACTTCGTGACAAAAAACTAAATAGTATAGATATTATCTCTGTAGACTGTAACCCCGAAGAACACGGAACAACCATAACCATTAATAATATTACCAAAAGAATTGATGCTGCTCGTACAAAAGGAAAAATAATTCAGTTGCTGGAAAGTATGTATCGTAGAGACCTCAATTCCGGAAAGGTTAATATTTGGTTTAATGATGTATTACTTCATTTTGACGAATATAAGTGTCTAGAGTTTCGTGATATAACTTGGAGAAAAAACATTGATTTTTCTTTTACGCATAATGATTTATCACATCGTGTTCACGGCTTTGTAGGAATACTTTCTAACGGTGGCTTTGGTAGAGCTGGTTTTGCGCTTTTTAGAAGAGGAAGAGTTGTAATTGGCGGTGAGGATCAGAACTATAAGCCTTTTAGGATTTTTCAGCAAGCGCAGAGTACAATAGCACATAAACTATTTGGAGAATTCGACCTTGAGGATTTTCCGGTTAATCAAGCAAAAGACGGTTTTGTTTGGGATGACGGACTTGAAGATGCTTTTGTTGAGAATCTAAAAGAAAACATACAGGAATATATTAACATTGCTAGAATGACAAATAAGGAAAGAGCCAAAGAAGAAGAGTTTTCCGATGAGGTTTCTGAAAAGATTCATGATAAAGTTCAAGACTTTACTGATTCACTTTCTGATTGTAATTCTTTAGCAGCAGATTCTATTACAATAAATGAATCTTTGGATACAACTAAACACAATGATGTAGAAAAGGCTTACGAAGAATATCTAAATGCTACAAACAATGAAGAAGAGATATCAGTAGGAAACGAACGCAAATACTCTATACAGATAAACGAAGTTATAACCAAAGATTTTGTTGTTGCATGGTCAATTGGAAATAAGACGTATTGGATCAACAAAGAGGAAAGTGAAGACGGGAATACAGTATTTGTAACAATCAATATAAATCACCCGTTTTTTAAACCGTATTCGAATAACGAAGACTTTAAAGTCGTTTTAGAAAAATTTGTGATCTCTTTTGTGGTAGCTGAAGAACAGGCTAAACTTACTTCAGACAAAGAAGGTTATATTAGAGCAAGCACAATCCGTCATAAAATGAATGAATATCTATCAAAGGTTTTAGGAGAGTAAGTATGGAAAAATATACATACAGTTCAGATAATTCAAATACGATCAATTTGAGTTTTGGAAGATACTTTAGTCTTGTACATAGAAAGCATATTGAAGCATATGGTGAAGAGGGGGCAAATAATATAGTCGGCAACATAGTAGAAAGCTATAAGCAGATTCAAAATCAGTTGTTAAATCCTGAAGCCAGTAACAATATTTTACTTGTCGGAAAAGTTCAATCTGGAAAGACTTCTAATTTGGAATTACTTACCGCGATTGCTTTTGATAATGGATATAATGTATTAGTGATTTATGGTGGCTATGACTCGAGTTTACTTAAACAGACAACAGATAGATTCATTGATACTTTTGATGCATCGGGTGAGATTTCCTACGATGGAGATGCACCAGCAATCTTTACTACTGATGATAGCACACAGATTCTTAGTATTGATGATGAAATCATGACGGATCTTCTTGATAGTAATAAACCAGTTATTTTTGTTTCTATGAAGCGTCCTGTTGCAATGAAAAAAATAAATAATTTATTTAAACGTTTAGATAAATCAATGTTTAAGGCATTTATTATTGACGATGAAGGTGATCAGGCCAGTTTAAATAACGCAAAGAATAAAATTAAAGATTCTTCGTCGACATATAAGCAAATCCAAATAATGAAAAAACAGTTATATGATCCAATGTATTTGTCGGTAACTGCAACACCACAAGCGAATATTTTTTTGGATCAGTGGAGTGAATTAAGACCTGATACCATAAGGCTAATTCAGCCTGGAATGGGTTATCAAGGTGCTGAAGAGTATCATATAGTTGAAAACAATATAATTCAGTTTGTGTCAGATGAAGATCATGAAGATATAGTCAGCGGAACGATGCCAGATTCACTTTGGAAAGCGATTCAATATTTTATTGTTGCAAGTGCAGCAAAGAGAAAAATAGCTTCTTCTTCTAAAGAAAAATTTAGTGATATGATAATTCATTCAATAAGAGAAGTTACACAACATAGTATTATATATTCCTCTGTTGAAAGTTACATCAAAAACATTAGAGATTCTTTCGAGTATAATGATATCGATGATATCAAATCTTATATGAAGGAATTCAAGAAATGTTATGACGACTATTTTGATGACTGTATTAAAGATGAAATATCATTTGCAAATTTGGAAAATGAAATCCGTATTGTAATAAAAAAGGTCAAGGTAATACTGAAAAATGGTATTGGAAAATCTACACAAGGAAATGAAAACCTCAAATGGCACAAGATCTATATAGGAGGTGACCTTTTACAGCGCGGACTTACATTTAAGAATCTGATTACAACTTACTTCACTCGCTGGGCAGCGAAAGGGGGAAATATGGATACTAACTTACAGCGAGCTAGATGGTTTGGATATCGCAAAAAATACATTCATCTATGTAAAATCTTCACCACACCTGATATAGCACAAGAGTTTACTGCTTTAGCTGAGATAGAGGATGATTTATGGGAACAGTTTTCCGAAATTGAAAACGGCACATTAGGTATTGATGATATTCTTATTCAATCAGATAAAACTAAACAGAATCCGACAAATAGAGGTAGAGTTTCTTACAAGAAGGTTTCCTTTAAAAATCGATGGATTAAGCAACGCTATTTAATTGAGGATCAGTCACTGATATCAACTAATAATGCTATTATTGATAAAATGATTTCTGAGTGTACCTGGTTAGAAACTACAGCAGGAAGCCGAGTCGGACAAGAGACAGCTCAGTTTGCAACATTTTCCTCAAACAAACTCAAAGAATTGATACAATTAGTTCAATCTGTTTTTGATTTAGAACCCTTCCAAAAGAAAGCTTTACTTGATCTCCTTGGACAAGATAGTCTTCCTGTTGTTTTAATGTGGAGGCATAATGATAATGATGCTTCCAAAAGAAGATATCGTAGCATGTATCCAGATACTTATAGAATCAAAGCATTACTTCAAGGTGCTGATTCACTTGAAGATGATAAAATAACATACGAGGGAGATAGTAGTGTAATTGTAGATAAGAACAAGATCAATATCCAAATTCATTACATTTCTCCAGGATATGCAAAAGGGAAACAGGAAATGCCTGAAAAAGCACAATATATGTTTGCTGTTTATCTCCCAAAAGAAAAGGTGTATTTTGTAAAGGGGTAGAAATTATGATCCAATCAATTAAGAATGCGATTATAACAACGCCAGAAGATGGGTTGCTTTACCTTGTAAACAGGCTAACAGATAAAGCTGGTTTCTTTGTTTCGAATAAGCATCTTTTATATGTCGTTAGTAATTTAGATGGTGAATCTTCTCAAAGTATAAGTACAGAATTTGTGAACTTGAATACCAATGTGGATATTCATGCTTTCGCTGAAGATCAGCAATTTAAAAGTGGAAAATACAATGTTTTAGACTATATACCAACAGATGGTTATTATAATGAAGTCGATTTGGAATCATTTATTAATCTTTGTTCAGCTCATGCTGTTTATATGGATTCCAAAGAGTATGTTAAGTTTTTTTACTCTCTCATAAATATCTTCCAAATTCCAACTGAACAGGCATATAAAAACTTAATAGGTCTATTTGGTGAATTAGCAGTTATAAAATATATATACAAGCAAACTGAAGTAGATGTATCTTCTGAATGGCACAAAACAGGCAGCAAAGGGAAATATGATTTTGTGCTTAGCAACTGCAACCTTGAAGTGAAAAGCTCAGTTTCCGAAGACAAAACAGTTGAAGTGAAGCATTCTCAAATCTTTAACAATGATAATAACTATCTTATTGTAGTGTTAATAGAAAAAAACAATGCGGGGATCTCAATAAACCAATTGATGCAAGAACTCTTAACAGCACCTGATTATTGTAATAATTTTAGTTTTGCGATTAACCTTGAAAAAGAAAGAAAACGAATCTCATCTAATGATGCAGAAAACTCTTTATTATCAGTTAAAGAAATCTCTGTATTTCATGCGGATTGTATAAATCCTTTTATGACTGTTCCAGATGATGTTAGTTCATTATCCTATAGGCTTGATTTATCAGAAAAAGAACCTTTGGATATCGTTACTGTAATAAATAGAATTAACTGTAAATAACCCATTATAAGAATATCTTTTTGTAAAAATTCAGCGCTGCAGTTTATCTTTCAACTGCAGCGCTGAACTTTTTTTAGAATTCCTATAAGTTATGTGTTTCGATTAACAGAATATTTGTTCTTTCTTAATTCAAATGCCGAGCGACCTCCTTCTAGAATATCGCAAATCTGTGTCTGTATTCCTTTCTTACTTAATATGCCGGTACGTTCGCTTCCGTCGTCGTTTAATTCCTTGTCATTCTCTTCTAAAGCACCACTTCTATACTCAAATTTCAGTCCATCGTTATTAGGTGTATCTTTTCCATTTTGATTAGCTACAATAACCTGTTCAGCATCAGCCCCAAGTACAATATTTGCATTGTGAGTCACAACAATAATTTGACGTTTAACTTTTTTCTCTTTTATAAACTTAGATAATTCAGAATAAATCGAACGATTATCCAAATCATCTTCAGGCTGATCAATCAATATCGGACTTTGTGATTCCTTAAGGTTTATCAATAGTTCCAATAAGACAAGAGCTTTTTTACCTGGAGACATTTGGTTAATATTATCATCATTCCCACTTGCAACTATATAATGAACGTTATACCAATCATCAAACAATCTCGAAAGAATAGTGTCTAACTTAAATGATCCCTTCAAGTGTAATTCGCCGTGCTTACTATCTTCGGTAAGGGCATCCCAGATATCTAATAATAAATCATGTTTAACAGCTTCTTCAGAAGGTTCTTCTATTTTCTGCGCATACTTTGAATTAAAAGTTACAAAATACCTTTTGTCAAAAGCATCTTCCATTAGAGTAGAAAACGCGTCAGTTTTCCATTTTGCTTCTGCGCGAAAATTCAGATCTGTTCCTTCAAAATCATCGAATTGATTAATCACATTACAATAATCGGAATATGCCTCATAGTATCTGCTGTGCGCACGTTTAATTGTACACTTTATCTCCTGTATTGTTTGAATTGTGCTTTCCCTTTCTTCTTCTCTTTTCTTAGCAGTTTTGAGTTTTTCTTCTTCTGTTGTAATTAATCTAGCTAATTGTTGTAAACGGTCATTCTGCTCAACCTTTTTTTGGAGTGCTTCAAATTCAGGCGTTATTGATGTAAGTACACTATTGATTTCACTTATCTTTATTTTAATTTCATTGCTAATTGTTTCTTTTTTAGACAACCACCTTTCAGCCAAATATGAGTTCATTTCTTGTAAGAATGGTTTTATACTTGCAAACAATTCCGGGTTGTTTTTTGCAAGCAAACAATTCTCTATAGGTTCAGTTGAAGAATAATCCAAATCAGCTTCATTAAAAAAGGCAATCGGATTCGGCAAATTTGAGATATATTCTTCATTTTCCGTATATGCTTGAATTTGCATCTCATATCCACGAATATTCTCTTTTAGTTCAGTATATCTTTTAATATCCTCTTCAGTAACCTTAACTTCACCAGCTATCTTATTACGTTCATCTTGTAACTTTTTCAAAGTTGATTTAAAAGATTCAGAACCACCCTCCTGTTTTAAACTTTGCTCCAGTTTTTTTAAACGATTAGTAGCCTCTTTATAAAGCTGAAGCTTAACAATTATTTCACCTTTAATTGCCTGAAGGCTAAAATTCAATGTGTCATAAGATTCTTTTATATTCTCGTTTTGAAGAAGAACTCCTTTAATAAAACTGTCAATACTTGTTTCTCTCTCGGGATCATCGATTGTTCGATTTAAAAATGTTTGAGGAATATAAACAAAATCCTTGCTTTCTGTCGAGCCATCCTGCCAAAAAACGGTTGCTAGGGCAGGATTAAACTGAAGCGACTTCCCTACATTAACAGTCGCTTCTTGTTCTTTTGCATATTCTTTATCTATCGAGTACGCAATATGCCTTAACAACATAGATTTTCCTGTGGATTTTCCACCAATAATACAGGTTAATGATTCGTTAAATGTTATCGGATTTTTGGGGAAATCCTCAGATTTAAAAACAATACTGTTGATTATGTGATGGGGATCTTTCATGTTTGGACGTTCTTTTTGAATTCTCACTCTATCTGCAGGCTCATAAAGAATTTGTAACAAACCTTCAAATGACGGAATTGCCTTTATCCAACAGAATCTATCTTCTGCAGGAGAAAACAATTCATCATATGTGTGTGCATCAGAACCCCAAATACAGGGCTTGATTGATCCGAATTCTGCAATTCTGTTTTCTTCTTCTCCTACAGCTAACGCCCAATCACGTGTTTTAGCATTAGAAGACAAGTAACAATGGCACTGCTTATAGAGATTTTTACGGATAGTATAATCTCTTCCGTTCCATGAAACAACAGATAAATCTTCGTCCACGGGAATGGCGATCAAATGCTTATTCCATAATGAATCGCTGTTTAGTAGTTCTAATATGTCTGCGTTATTAACTGTAATATTCTTTAAACCTACGCACAAAGGAGAGCCAGTTTCATGCTTGTCGCATATTAATGAATTGCCAAATATTTCAATGTTGTTTTTTGTTAACGGAAGTGTTTGCCTAGGATTGATTTCAAACTGCAATCTATGTAGAAAGTTTTCTTCCAATTGCAATGTTGGTACATCATCAGAAAAAATCACATGATAGTTTAGTGCATGAGATTTTTTTCCAATAAAAGTATTGAGTCTAAATTCAATATTAGGAAAAACAAAGATACGCTGTATCCTTTCTCTAAGATCTTTGTCCGGGAAACATTTTTCCATTTTTTCAGGGGAGTTCAAATATTGTTCTTTAATTCTTTTATAGCCATCCAGAACAAAATAATCAGTAATACCAATAGCTACAATTTCATTTTCAATAGCTTTAGTAAAAAGCTTTATTACATATTGATCAAACTCTTTCTCGTGATAATTGTCCTTTGGATCATAAGGATCAAATCCAAAGCCATTATTCAAAATTGAATATGGAGTATGCACATGAAAATCCCATTTGCCCCAAACCGAACCGATTGCATTATTCATAGTTTTTCCTTTCTGCCCAGCTATGCTGATTTTTTGTTTGGATAACATCTCGTTTCTGCGATATTTATTATATTATACCACCTTTCAAAAATCTATTCAATATATAGAAATCATCATTATTTCAATAATATTATCAAAATAAAGCTAAAGGCAAGAGAATGCGCCACAATCATTTTTGACAGCGACGCTGTTTCCTTATACTGCCAAGGAATATCTGTATGTAACCATCTCGATTTGTTGTTTGTTATGCCAATTAGACCGCATAAAATCTGTTTGTCGTACGTGGCACATGACGTTGACCATCTGACCGCCGACAGATCCTGCCTGACGTGATGTGAGGTCGCCGTTATAGCCCTGCTTGAGGTTTACGCCAACCTCGTTGGCGCATTCCATCTTGAAGCGATCCATAGCTTCTCTGGCCTCAGGCACATTGAGCTGATTAGAGTTGTAACCGGACATTATAGCTTCTCCTTTTTTAAATAATTTCATAATTTATAAATTAAGCAACTTGATGTTGCTATAGTATTGTGCGTAGATTTTTCGATTTTATAAAAGGCAATTTTTGTATTTGAGTTCGGTTTTTAACAAAACTGTTTGTCCGGAAGTTAAGAATTAAACTGCGTATCATTCTAAAATTATTTTTTATGTTTTGTAAATAAATTACCGATATATATTATTAGCTTTGATTGTCGCAAGCCAAACAAAAAGGCTGTCGCGAAATGCGACAGCCTTTTTAAGAAGTGATTCTCTGTTAACGCTGATTAGCGGTGAATGTAATAGTACTCGTCGTAGTTTGCGCCGAAGTTGTTAGCCCAATACTCTCTGCCGTTTACCTGATAGCAAATAGCATACTGGAAGTTGCCGTGAGCAGGCATACCGTTAATCGAAAGAGTTGTACCCCAAGTCTCAGTGCCGTTAGCGTTAGACTGAGTGTAAGTCATAGCCTGATCTTTGTAAGAGTTCCAACCGTCTGTTGTGTATCTTACGAACACGTTCTTGTGGTAAGCATAGTTCTGGAGAACAGCGTTTACTCTGTAGCTTGTGCTGTTGTAGCTGAAGTACTGATAACCGAGTCTCTCTGATACTACGGGAGCAACACCGATCTTGTCTGAGCCGTTGTAGTCGCGGCCGTTGTTGTTATCCCAGTACTCTCTGCCGCCTGAAACGAACTTGATAGCGTATACGCCGCTCATGCTGTGGAAAGTAGCTCTCCAGATTTTGGAGCCGTCGCTGAGAGTTGTGAAGTAATCGGCCTGAGCGTCCTGCCACTCGCCGTTTACCATATAGTTGTAGTGGATAAATACCTTCTGGTTGCTGCCGTTATCCTTAGTCTGAACGAATACCTCATAGTTGCTGATACCGTACTTTGAGAAGATAACGCTCGAAGAATACAGACCAACTTTGTCTGTAGCGGCTCCTGCCGATACTGTGCCCGCAACGCAAATCACGCTGAGAAGTATTACGAATGTAAGAACGATAGATGCGATTCTTGTAGTTTTACGTGTTTTAATCATAATTATTTCCATAGCCTTTCCGCCCACACATTTACATCAGAGTTATTTACAACCTTATCGTGGGCGGATAAGGAGTAAACGGAGATTCAGTTTATCTGTACAAAACACAGTCGTATGATTTCGCGATTGAGCGGAATCCTGACAGCTTTCGTCTTGCGCGTAGCTGTTTCTCCCAAGCACAGGCAATATGTTAACAAAACCTTCCAGAAAAATCAAGTGTTTTTTGAACAATCGACTATTATTCTAATTTTTAGTAAACTTATACTAAAAACCCTAAAGGTTTTTGTGCAATATGACCGCAGATTAAGCTTAATATATAAAAAAAGAATTTCGCTTTGGCTATTCTCAGTTTGGATTTGAATATGTTCCTGATTGTATCGCTTGTTTTTTCGAAATTCACTCGTCCTTCCGCTTCAACCGTCAGAAGGATCACGTCGCGGTTTTTTTCCTCGTCGTGAGCTATGTCGATTTTGTATTCGCTCACTACGCCGTCGACTGTTCCGAGCAGCTCCTCTACCTGACTTGGGAACATATTTACGCCGTGAACCTTGAACATATCGTCGCTTCTGCCCTTGATTACGTCGAGCCTGGGGAATTTGCTTCCGCAGGTGCATTCACCCGGAATAATCCTCGACAAATCGTGTGTGCGGAACCTCAGCAGCGGAGCGCCTTCTTTGACGAGGGTTGTGATTACGATTTCGCCTTCCTCGCCGTCCTCAACATTCTCGCCGGTTTCGGGATTAATGATTTCTATGTACAGATAGTCGTCCCAGTAATGCATTCCTGTCTGGTCGCTGCAGTTAACGCCGATTCCGGGGCCGTAGATTTCCGTAAGGCCGTATATGTCGTACAGCTCAATTCCCAACTCGTTTGCTATGTACTCGCGCTTTTTGTCGCTCCATCTTTCCGAGCCTATAACGCCTTTTTTAAGCAGTATGTTGTCCTTGAGTCCGCGCTTGTTTATTTCCTCGGCGAGCAGCAGCGCGTAGCTGGAGGTAGCGCAGATGACTGTGGATTTTAAATCCTGCATCATCTGTAACTGTTTTTCGGTATTGCCGGGGCCCATAGGAATAGCCATCGCGCCTAGCTTTTCGCATCCGGCCTGAAATCCGATTCCCGCAGTCCAAAGTCCGTATCCCGGTGTAATCTGGATGCGGTCTTTTTTTGTGATACCCGCGGTTTCGTAGCACCTGGCGAACATTGTTGCCCAGTCGTCAACATCTTTAGCGGTGTAAGGGATGATAACCGGCTTACCGGTTGTGCCGGAGGATGAGTGAATCCTCACTATATCCTCGTCCGGAGCTGCCTGGATTCCGAGGGGATAAGCATTTCTGAGCTCCGCTTTATCGACAAACGGTAGTTTCTTAAAATCCTCCGGGTTTTTTATCTCGGTGATTCCCAGCTCCTTGTACATTCTTCCGAAGAAATTGTCGGATTCTATAATTGCCTGAAGTCTGTCGTTGACCAGTGCCAGTTGTCTTTCGTTAATCTGCATTTTTTTCTCCTATCTTTTTGCCGGCGTCGAAGGCGGCGAGATTTTTTTCTTTGAATCTATCGGGAACAATTTTTATGATTGAATTCTGAATTGTTTCTGCTTTAATGCCGAGCCTGCCTGTTCCGGAAGCGGCTCCCAGCACTGCTACATTGAAAAACTTGGATGAGCCGAACGGCGCGCACATCTCGTCCGAATCTACAACGAGACAGTCGCATACAGATTTGAGAAATTCAATCTCCGCTTTTCCGTCATAATCTGCTCCGCCGCCGAGCGAGGTAGGCTTTACCGGCACGCGGTTGACTACCACAAAACCGTCTTTTTTTATGTATTTAAGATTCCTTACCGCCTCGGACGGTTCAAACGCAATAAGCAAATCCGCTCCGCCTATGGGGATAAGGGGCGAGTAAGCGCTTCCGCCGATTCTTACGTGACTTGTTACCGGGCCGCCGCGCTGAGCCATTCCGATAGTCTCGGCCGAGTGAGCGGTATAGCCCTCGTCCATAGCGGAAGCGGCGATGATTTTCGAGGCGAGCACAGTACCCTGACCGCCTACGCCGCAGATTAGAATATCTTTTTTCATCTTAGCATCCTCCTATCGCCCCGACGGGACAAAGCTTGGCGCACAATCCGCAGCCCGTGCAGAGATTTTCGTCGATAACGGCTTTTCCGTCGCTTACCGAGAGAGCCGGACATCCCAGCTCTTTAATACAGCGCATACATCCGATACATTTTTCGGAATCGACTTTCATTTTCTTATCCGGCTTCACTATCGCTACGCAGGGTGACTTGAAAATAATAGCCTTGACGCCCTTTATTTCGGCGCATTCCCTGACAGCGGCTATCGAGGCGTCAAGGTCGAGCGGGTCGACAGTGATCACCTTTTTTACTCCGGCAGCCAGCAGTATTTTTTCTATGCTGATTTTTTCTACCGGAGCAGACATCATATTCCTTCCGGTGCCGGGATGAGGCTGGTGGCCTGTCATCGCGGTAGTAGAGTTATCAAGTACGCATACTATCATATCAACCGCGTTGTATACCGCGTTGACAACTCCCGTCATACCCGACGCGAAGAACGTAGAATCACCTGTAAACGATATTGCGACCGCGTCGCTGTCCATATGATTAAAGCCCTGCGCCATAGTTATGCCCGCGCCCATACAAAGACAGGTGTCGACCATATCAAGGGGCATCGCGTTGCCTAGAGTATAGCAGCCTATATCGCCGCAGAAATATGCCTTTCTGCCTTTCATAGCCCGCTTGACAGCGTAGAATGACGCGCGGTGAGGACATCCTGCGCAAAGTACCGGCGGTCTGGCCGGAGGCTGAGGAGCGTCGTCGAGACTTACGCTGTTTTCGGCGATGTCAAATCCCAGAAAACCGGAGATGATTCTTTTTGCGCTGTCGCTGTCATTCTCTCCGCTTGACGGTACGTCGTCGGTAAGCTTGCCGCGGACTTTTATATTCAAATGATGTTTTCCAGCGAGCTTCAGGACGTTTTCCTCGATATAAGGGCTGAGTTCCTCAAAGCACAGCACCTCGTCCACACCCTCAAGCGCCTTTAGCATAAAGCTCTCCGGCAGGGGATGGGGAG
Source organism: uncultured Ruminococcus sp. (assembly GCA_902787145.1). GTDB lineage: Bacteria > Bacillota > Clostridia > Oscillospirales > Acutalibacteraceae > Ruminococcoides. Next base: position 18,664 of record CADAEZ010000040.1, on the reverse strand, counting down.
TACCGACCTTGATAAGTCTGATGTCGGGATAGTCCTTCAGGAATTCGCGCGCGTAGGCATAGCTTACGCCTGTGGCTATGACAGCCTTTTTTGAACTGCCGGTAAAAGAATTGAATCGGCTTGACGAAAAATCCTCGCCGATTTCAACATTCCTTTTTTCTATCATTGCGTGATTTGCGAAGGATAATCTCGGAAAGATTACCCACTTTTTTGAATCCTTTACAAAACCCTCGTATTCCTTGGCGGAGAAAGAGTCCGGAGCCTCGATTGACGCGTAAGCGTGGTCAACTCTGGTGGTTGGGCGGAGGATCACCGGCGTCTTATACTTTTCGGAGTATTCAAATGCCTCCTGTACCATATCGAATGCTTCCTCCGGAGAAGAAGGGTCAAAAACCGGAATCCTGCAAAACTCCGCGAAACGTCTGGTATCCTGTTCTGTCTGGGAGGATATCGGGCCCGGGTCGTCGGCTGATACTACTACCATTCCGCCCTTTACGCCCACATAGGCGAGGCTCATCAGCGGATCCGACGCGACGTTGAGGCCGACCTGTTTCATTGTCACCATAGCTCTGGCGCCGCAATAGGCCGCTGCCGAGGCGACCTCCATAGCTGCCTTTTCGTTAACCGACCATTCTATGTAGGTTCCGTTATGAGGATATTTCGAGACCGTCTCGATAATCTCGGAGGACGGGGTTCCGGGATATCCGGATACAAGATTAACCCCAGCGGACAACGCGCCCAAGGCGATTGCTCCGTTACCCATTACATATTTTTTGCTCATTATAATCGCCGTAGCCTTTCAGCCCACAAATAGTAATTAATATAACCTGCAACCTTACTGTGGGCGGGTAAGGCGCAAACAGCTGAAAAACCCACACGTGCTTTGTCGCGGGCTTTTCATATTCCTTTTCTATCATATCACATATTAAGCTTTGTATCAAGCTAAAGCATCTATTTGTTAACCACGCATACCGTAGCGCAGGAAATATGCCTCGCCTTTGCTTTTTCGAGCAGCCGGCAGCATTCGCCCAGCGTATTGCCGGAGGTTATGATGTCGTCGATTACGAGTATGCTTTTACCCTCTATTCTGCTTTTGTCGACTGTCTTGTATACTCCCTTTACGTTGTTGCGGCGTTCGCGGTAGCTTTTGCATTTGTGCTGTTCCTTGTTATCTTTGTGTTTGATAATCAGTTCCTCGTACGGAACCGAAAGCAGTTTGGCGAGCTCTTTTGCCAAAAGCTCAGCCTGGTTATATCCGCGTCTGCGCTGTTTTGCAATATACATCGGCACAAAGGTAACTACGTCCGGCGTCTCGGTATTGTCCAGCGCGTTCTTAACGGCGAAAGCGAGCTTTTCGGCGTATTGCGGATAATTACTGAACTTAAACCGCAGTACCGCCTCGCAGAACTTATCTTGATACAAAAACGCGCTCACGCATCTGTATCCGCCGATTGCGCGTGTTTCGATTCCCTTATCGGGAAAGTCCTCGGCGCATTTGTGGCAGGCGTATAACTCTGAGAGAATTACCCGGTTGCAGTACGGACATCGGTCGGGGTATAACAGCTTTATCAGATTCATCGTTCAAACTCCAAAATATCTTATGATGTTATTCTAACATATTATTGAGAAAATCTAAACAGTAAATTGCGTTATTTTATTATTTGTGTTAAAATCGTGTTATGAAACATCAAGAGGTAAATTATGAAGCTTGAATATATTGATAAGGGAAAAGAATTTGACTTCGGCAGGGTATCAGTTGATTACGCGAAGTTCAGGGATATTTATCCCGATAGTATGTACGATAAGCTTATTGATTTCGGAATAGGCGGTAGCGGGCGGAAAATCCTCGACCTGGGCAGCGGCACGGCGGTTTTGCCGATAAATCTGGCTCGCACGGGCGCGTGCTTTGTCGCGAGCGATATATCCGAGAATCAGCTCAGATACGGCGAGGCGCTCGTCAGGGAAAAGGGAATAGGCAATATCAGCTTTAAGCATTGCAGCGCCGAGGACACCGGCTTTGAGGATGAAAGCTTCGACGCTGTGACGGCGGTACAGTGTTTTCATTATTTTGACGCCGACAAGGCCGCCTCGGAAATCCACAGGATACTCAAGCCGGGCGGACTGTTCTGCAAGATTTTTATGGACTGGCTGCCGTATAAGGACGAGATCATCCGCGAGATGGAGAGCCTTGTGCTTAAATACAATCCCGACTGGGGTGGCAAAGGCTTTGATAAATACAGGTATTCTTATCCCGGCTGGGCAGAGGGCAGGTTTGAGATTTCTACAATTCATTCCTATGACGCTGTCCTCACGTTTACAAAAGAGCGGTGGCTCGGCAGGGTAAAGAGCTGCCGCGGAGTAGGCGCGAGCCTGTCCGCCGCGAAGGCTTCGGAATTTGAGGCTGAGTACAAAAGGCTTTTGAAAAAGTACGAGGAACCTTTAAAGCTCAGACATCAGATTCATATTGAGATATATAAGAAGGAATCCTTATGAGCGAAACAAGTTATATAACCCACCCTTTTCCTCCGCTTTATGACGAAAACTCCGCGACTCTTATACTCGGCAGTTTTCCGTCGGTAAAGTCCAGGGAGGCTATGTTCTTCTACGGACACCCTCAGAACAGATTCTGGAAGGTAATAGCGAAGGTTTTTAACGAAAAAACACCCGAAAATATATCCGAGAAAAAGTCGCTTGTCCTACGCCGCAATCTGGCACTGTGGGATTCGATACATTCCTGTACGATAACCGGCTCGTCCGACAGCTCGGTCAAAGACGTAGTTCCCAACGACATCAGCGGCATAATACGAGGCAGTAAAATCGACAGGGTATTTTGCAACGGAGCCCTGTCCCACAAGATGTACACAAAATATATTTTACCGACTACCGGGCTTGAGGCGGTCAGGCTGCCGTCTACCAGTCCCGCCAACGCGGCGTATTCGCTCGACAGGCTGGTGTCGGAATGGGAGATAATAAGATGAAAAAGCTTTTAAGTATAGCCATAGCTGTGATAATGTTGTGCGCGTGCGCGCCGACCGCGTTTGCCGAATCGGGAGTAATGACAAAAAGGATTGAGTTTAACAACCCCGGATTCATCAGGGGAATGGATATATCCTCTGTAATCTCGCTCGAAAAATCCGGAGTAAGGTTCTATACAAAAAACGGACAGGAGGATATTTTTAAAATTCTGTCCGACAACGGCGTAAACTATATCCGCGTGCGTGTGTGGAACGACCCGTACGACAGCGAAGGCAACGGTTACGGCGGAGGTAATAACGACCTTAACGCGGCCTGCGAAATCGGCAGGCGCGCCGCTGAGCGCAATATGAAGCTGCTTGTGGATTTCCACTACTCGGATTTTTGGGCTGACCCCGGCAAGCAAAAGGCTCCGAAGGCCTGGCAAGGCATCAGCCTTAATGATAAAAAAACAGCTCTGTATAACTTTACCTATAATTCTTTAAGAGAAATAAAATCAGCCGGAGCGGATATTGGTATGGTGCAAATCGGCAACGAAACCACAGGCGGTATCTGCGGCGAATACAACCGCGCTAATATGGCTGAACTGTTCAAATCCGGCTCAAAGGCTGTCCGTGATTTTGACAGCCACATCCTTGCGGCAATCCATTTTACAAATCCCGAGCGCACGGATAGTATAAAGTCGCTCGCCGATTATCTGGCGGAGTATCAGGTTGACTACGACGTTTTCGCGACATCCTACTATCCGTACTGGCACGGCAGTCTGGAAAATCTTACCGATGTGCTCGACTACGCCGCCGAAAAATACGACAAATACGCTATGGTTGCCGAGACCTCCTACGCCAATACTCTGGAGGACACAGACGGTCACGGAAACACGGTTGCAAAGGGAAACAACGACAGCGGAAAAAACCTTTTGTGGGATTTCTCCTGTCAGGGACAGTCTGACGCCGTTGCCGCTGTGATGAACGCCGTAAATAAGGTGAAAAACAAAAAAGGCCTCGGCGTATTCTACTGGGAGGGCGCGTGGATAAGCGTCGGCGACGTGACCGGGCTCGACGAATCCGGGTACAACGATCGGTATAAGCTCAACAGCGAGCTATGGGAAAAATTCGGCAGCGGCTGGGCTTCGAGTTATTCGTCGGATTATGACCCGGACGACGCCGGACACTGGTACGGCGGCAGCGCCGTGGATAACCAGGCGTTCTTTGACGCCAAAGGAATGGTTCTCCCGTCGCTCGATGTGTTCAGACTCATAAACAAGACCGTAAAAATCGGCGATGTAAAGAGAGACGGCAGGCTCAATATCTCGGACGCGACCTTGATCCGAAAATACCTCGCCAAAATATCCGACCTCGACAGCGAATCTCTCAGAGCCGCCGACACCGACCGTGACGGGATTGTCACAGTCAAGGACGCGGCTGTTATACAGAAAAATCTAGCCGATATTCCGGTAGGTCACAAAATCGGATCGGAAGAATAACTATCCCAGCATAACGTCCAGCAGCATCATAACCGCGAAGCCCGATACGATTCCCATTGTGGCAAAGTACGGATGAGTTTTCTTGTTTTGCTGACATTCGGGTATCAGCTCGTGCACAGCTACAAGTATCATCGACCCCGCGGCAAATGACAGTGCGTAGGGGAGCAGAGGCTCTACGTAAACGACAAGCAGAGCTCCGATCACACCCGCGACCGGTTCCACGAGTCCCGATGCCTGACCGACTAAAAAGCTTCTTTTTCTTGAGAATCCCTCTCGCCTCAGCGGAAATGACACCGCGGCTCCCTCCGGAAAATTTTGCAGTCCGATTCCAAAAGCTATCGTTACGGCTCCCATAAGGTTTTCGGGAGTAAAACTGCCGTTCTGCAACGCTCCGAACGCTACACCCACCGCGAGTCCCTCGGGTATATTGTGCAGTGTGATCGACAGCACCAGCATTATGATCCTGTTCAGTCTTTCCGTATGAGAGCCCTGGGCGATATCGGCCTTTTTGCGCGAGAAAGTGACTATCTTGTCCGATATCCACATAAACACCGCTCCGGCTATAAATCCGACCGTTGCCACAAAATACGCCGGCAGTTCGGAGTATTTTTCCGCGCGTTCGATAGCTGGCTGAAGCAGCGACCAGAAGCTCGCGGCTATCATAACCCCCGAGGCGAATCCCAGCATTATATTGAGCAGCTTTGGGTTGGGAGACCTGAAAAACACAACCGTAGCCGCTCCTAGCATTGTGACAAACCAGGTTCCCAGTGTCGCCGCCAATGCCATCAGTACAGTATTATTCATATGTTTTCCTCCTGTACACATTATATTGCGCGGGGGGAGAACTGTTACAGAAATAAAAAGCGGTAAGCCAAATACTTACCGCTTGCTTCTTAAAACTCAGGCGGCGCCGCAATCTGCGGCGCCGCCTCTTACTGTTAAACTTCTATTGTCTTTAAATAATCCTCCGCTTCGTCAGCTTCGTCGTCGAGGTCGTCGCCGACGTCGATTTTCTTGGGCTGCTTGCGGTACAGGATGTCGTACAGTACCGGGATGATAAACAGCGTCATAAGCGTCGAGTACAATAGTCCCACGCTTACTACTACCGCCATACTCCTCTGCATAGCGTTGCCGGCGTCCTGAGAAAATACCATAACGCTCATAGACAGGATCGTAGTCAGCGCTGTCATAAGAATCGGTCTCATACGGGTTTTGCCCGTCTCAATAAGGGCGCGCCGTTTTGGCACTCCGCGCATCCTGAGCTGGTTTACGTAGTCTACGAACACGATACCATTGTTTACAACCGTACCCATAAGAATCATAAAGCCCATCAGCGACATCGAGGAAATTGTCATTCCAAACGCCGACAGTCCTATCATTCCGCCGGTAAAGGCGAGCGGAACAGTGAAGATTACGATGAACGGAGACAGCAGGCTCTGGAACTGCGCCACCATTACAAGGTAAATCAACAAAAATCCCAGCGCGATAGCCTGACCCATCTGTGTAATCATATCCGAAACCTGTATCGAGGAGCCCGCCATACTGATCTCGTATCCCGTGGGGGCATTGTATTTGTCAAGCTTTTTTTGCAGCTCTCTTTCGAGCAGGGCGGCGTTTTTGCCTTCCTCGGGCTCGGCGGTAACAGCAAGATAGGTTCGCTGATTCTCGCGCTTTATCGTATCCATTGTAAAGCCCTTTTCGGCTTTGGCGAATTTGGAGAGTCTGTATTTTTTGATTTCGTCCTCACCGCTTTCGTTCTTGACGGTCGAGGTGATTTCCATATCGAGGATGTTCTCAACGCTCAGCTCGTCTGTTTTGTCCACGATATCAACATCGACATTTTTGTCGTCGAGCTTCATTGTAACGGCGTTCTTCTCGGTAGTCGCCTTTTCGGCAATCTGGGCGAAAATCTGGGCTACCGTCAGTCCGCGTTCAGCCGCCTTGTTGCGGTTTACGCGGATTCTGAGTGTGCGGTCGGCCTCGGCGATACCGTTATCGGCGTTTTCGAGTCCCTTTACACTGTTCATCATCTCCATAACGTCCTTGCTTATCGAGATGAGCTTATCCTTGTCGTCGCCGTAGATGTTTACCGTAACTCCGCTGCTTATCATACTCGACATACTGCTCATTCCCGAGGAGCTGACACTCATTTCCTTGCATTTGATGTCCTTGGTATTCTCCTCAACCTGACGTCGGATCTCACGGAATTCGTTGATGTCCTTTATGTTTTCGTCGGCGAGTACAATAAAGCTGAATGTGGTGTAGTTGTTGACCGCTCCGGAGCCTACTACGCTGGCCAGAAGCCCGGTGTTGCCGTCGAGCGCGCCGATACGGTCAATACCTTTGATGTCCTTTATGCTGTCTATGACTTTGTCGGCGGTTTTATACGCCTCTTTCTGTGTGGTATCCTTGTCGAGCGTCATAGTAAGCTCGATCTGGTTGCCGTCCGCGTCGTCAATCATAACCAGTCCGGTGGATGTTGTCTGCCACACGGTCAGCGCAAGCAGGATTATCGAAGCCAGAATCGGAATAAACTTCATTTTAAGGCAGAAGCCGAGCAGTTTTGCGTAAATGTTCTTTATCTTGTCGAACCAGTTATCCTTGCGCTCTTTTGTCTTTTTCAGTACGAGCGAGCCGAGCGTCGGCACAACGGTCAGCGCTACGATTAGCGACGCCGCGAGCGCGTACGAGATTGTAAACGCGAACGGAATCAAAAGCTGGGCTACCATTCCGGTAGTGTATACCATCGGCAAAAATACGCAGATTGTCGTAACTGTCGACGCGATAATCGGAGCCGCCACCTGCTTGGTACCCTGAACCGCGGCTCTCGGAGCCGGGATTCCCTTTTGTCTCATACGGAAGATATTCTCCATAACAACTACGGAGTTGTCAACCAGCATACCGATACTGATACACAGTCCGGCGAGCGACATAACGTTGAGGTTGATTCCGGTAAAGTACATTATAATCAGCGCGAAAAGTACGCTGAACGGAATACTGAACGCTACCACGATCGTCGGCTTAACCGATTTAAGGAAGAGGGCGAGAACGAGTATCGCGAGCGCTGCTCCGAGTAGTATACTGCTCAGTACGCTGTTTATGATACGCGCGATATAGTCGCCCTGGTCGATCATCTTGGTGAATTCAAGACCCTTGTACTTGTCCTCAAGCTCTCTGAACGCTTTTTGCATATTGTTCGAGACCTCGCTGGTGTTAGCTGTACTGGCCTTAAAAATCGACAGCATAACCGCGTCCTCGCCGTTAACCTTGCAGTATGCCTCGCCCAGATTGTCCACAGTCACTACGTTGGCCACGTCGGATATACGTATCTTGCCGATATCCTTGATTTTTGTAAGTACAAGATTCTTTAGCTGTTTAGCGTTTTTAAATTCTTCGTTAATCTCAACCAGCCACTGGTTGGAGTTTTTGTCCTCGATATACCCCGCCGGCATAGAGAAGTTCTGGGCGGAGATAAGCTTTGTCAGTGTTTCGATTGTAAGAAGCGCGTCGAGGTTGGCATTTTCCCTGGCGGCCTTCATCGAATCCTCAAGCGTGTCCTCGGCCTTGTTCAGCTCTTTTTCGGCGTTTTTCAGCTCGGATTTAGCCGCGCTTAGCTGTGCCTTGCCGGCTCCGAATCCCGAAGCCGCCGCGAGTCCGCCGGCTGTGAGCTTAGTCTGCTGACTGTCGAGCTTCTTCATCTTCTTTTTCATTTTCGAGACTATTGTCTCCTGAACCTTTATCTTTATGTTCAGGTTCGCGAGCTCCGTCTCGATCTGCGGAATTCGAACCTCCGCCGCGTTGTAGATTTTTTGGAAGTTGTCGAGGCTCATTCCTTTGACCTGTTCGCCGTAGCCTGCTTGGTTCATAAACGCTGTGAATTTGTTGAACTCATCGGGGTTGTCAAGCGCTTCCTTTATGGATGACGGTACGGTGATTCCCTGCATAGCGGCTATGGGCGCCATATTCTTGTTCATTGCCGACAGTCCTGAGTTTATCTGCTTGTAGGTCGAGGGAAGATTTGCTTTGTCATACGCTTTCTTCTCGCCCTCAAGCGCGGCCTTAGAGGCGCTGAGACTTGTCAGCGTGGACTCGCCGGCTGCCTTTATCGCCTGAGCCTTTGTGATTCCGGTAGAGGCCGCGGCGAGCTTTTTATCGGTTTTCTTTTCCTGCTTTTTAAGCTTTTTCAAACCGTCGGATATTTTATTCTTACCTTTTTTCAGCTTGCTTTTTGAGGATGCGATTTTGTCGCTTGCCTCGCTGAGCTTATCGTTGGTCTTGGCAAGGATTTTGGCGTTGACCTTGTCGATTTTCTTTTGGTTCAGGCGGATTTCGACGCTGTCCTCAATCAAGCCGTTGGCCGACACACCGGCGATACCCTCCTGCCGCTCAAGATAAGGCTTTAGGGTGTTTTCAGCAAAATACGACAGTTCCTTGATGTTTTTGCCCTTGTACCGGATATCGGCGTACATCGTCGCCACCATATCCATACTTATTTCGAGTATATTTGGCGTGGAGCAGCCCTCCGGCAGCGACATAGAATTCAGCGTTTTTGATACGCGGACGAGGGCGGAGTTCATCTCCGTGTCGTCCGCAAAGGTAAGCATAACCATTCCGTAGTTATTATTGGAGGTGCTCGTCACCTTTTCAACTCCGCTGATAGTGCCGAGGGTGCTCTCCATCGGCTCTACAATATCCTTCTGAACCTTTTCGGGGGAGGCGCCGATTTCGGTTGTGATAACCGCGAGGTATGGCAGCTCCAGCTCAGGCAGAAGGTCGGTCTGCATATTTTGCAGGCTTACAAATCCGATAACCAGTATCATTACAATCGAAACGATTACAAAGTATGGTTTTTTAACGAAAAATTTTGTCATACATTCAACTCCTGACAGCGCGGATTCTGCCCAGCGCCATAAATATGAGGAATACCACTATGTCGACCGCTACTATAGTAGAGCCTACGGGGGTCTCCGCGGCTACCGACATAAGAATTCCGATAAACGAGCAGCCTACCGACAGTACGGCCGAGCACACCGTTACTGACTTAAAGCTCTTGAAAACCCTCATAGCCGACAACGCCGGGAAGATTACAAGCGCGGATATCAGCAGCGAGCCTACAAGGTTCATCGCCAGCACAATGATTACCGCGATGACTACCGCGATAAGCAGGTTGTATAGATTTGCCTTTGTACCCGTAGCCTCGGCAAAGCTTTCGTCAAAGGTTACGGCAAAAATCTTGTTGTAGAAAATGATAAACACCGCCATAACAATGATTGACAGTATTACACTCATCCATACATCGACGGGGCTCAGCGTCAGAATCGAAGTGGAGCCGAACAGCGTCGAGCATACATCGCCCGAAATGTTGTTTGACGGGGGATAGAGGTTCATTATCAGGTATCCCACCGCGAGCGCTCCGACCGATATCATCGCGATCGAGGCGTCGCCTTTGATTTTTGTATTCTGTCCTGTCCTCAGCAGCAGCACGGCGCATATTATGGTGATAGTCAGCACGAGAGGCATATTGTTGGTGAGCTTCAGCACCGCAGCGATAGCCATAGCTCCGAATGCCACGTGGGATAATCCGTCGCCGATAAACGAGAATCGTTTAAGCACAAGCGTTACTCCCAAAATCGACGAGCAAAGCGATATCAAAACTCCGACAATCAGCGCGTACTGTACAAAAGGATAGCCGAGGTACATCCCGATTTTATCCGCTATCTCAGTCATCTCGGCCTCCTTTCCCAAAGTCCGGAGCGTTGTTTTCGGCCAGGAATTCATCCTTTGTGCCAAAGAAAACGCTGTCTCCGATATGCAGTATTTTGTCGGCGTATTTTACCGCCGCCTGTATGTCGTGCGAAATCATTATGATAGTAGTATTGTCGTTCTTGTTCAGGTCGTATATCAGCGAATACATATCCGCTGTCACCTTCGGGTCGAGTCCGGCTACGGGCTCGTCGAGCAAAAGTATATCCTTGGCGGCGCACAGCGCCCTGGCGAGCAGAACCCTCTGCTGCTGACCTCCGGAAAGCTCCCGGTAGCATTTGTTCTTGAGCTCGGACAGTCCCATTCTCTCTATACTTTCATCGGCAAGGGCTTTCTCCTCCTTGCCGTAAAAGGGTCGAAGCCCCATACGATTCTGACATCCCGACAGCACGATTTCTTTTACCGAAGCGGGAAAATCTCTCTGAACCTGAGTCTGCTGCGGAAGATATCCAACTCCGCTCTTTTTTAGTCCGTCCGAAAAAACCACCTTGCCCGAAATCGGCTGCTTAAGCCCGAGAATCGAAGCCCGAGAATCGTTTTCATCAGTGTGGTTTTGCCCGAGCCGTTCTCGCCGATTATACAGAGATAGTCGCCCTTGTTAACCTCAAAGCTAAGACCGCTGATTATCTCTACGCCGTCATAACCCAGGCTCAGGTTTTCGCATTTTAGCTGCGCCATTTCTTACTCCTTTAACGCTTTTTCGAGAACACTAAGGTTGATCTCCATTACAGAGAGATAGGTTGTTCCCGATTTTATCTGGTCTGACGTAATGGACTGGATCGAGTCCAGAGTCAAAATAGTTTGGTTTTTGTCTTTGGTATTTTCTACGATTGTTTCGGCGACCCTGCCGTCCGAGTTCTCGATTTTGATTACAGATTTAAGTCCGAGTTCATCCGCCTTTTTTGACAAAAAAGCGATTGTTTTAAAGCTTGCCTCGGTCTCTGCCGAACAGCCTGAGAATGCCGCGTAGTATTTTAGCCCGTAGTCGTCTACCATATACCGAAACGGAAATCTGTCGCCGAACAGCAGTGTTTTCAGCTTGGATTTGTTCACCGTATCGGCGTACTGCCTGTCGAGCGAGCTTAGCTGTTTAATATATGATTCGGCGTTTGCGGAATATGTTTTTTTGCCTGAGCTGTCGGTCTTTGAAAGCTTGTCCGCGATAACACGGCAGGCCTCTTCGGCGTTTCTCAGCGACAGCCATATATGCTCGTCGGCCGCTTCGTCAGCCTCGCCCTCCATACCTTCGGCAAGCTCCTCCTGCTTGATTCTGTCCCGAAGCTCGTCCATAAGGTTTATCACAACCATATTTTTATTGTGCTTTTCCGACAGGGCGTCGTCAACCCAGGCGTCGGATTCTCCGCCTATATAGATAAATACGTCGCAGTCGGATATCGTAACAATGTCCTTTGCCGACGGCTGAAAGCTGTGCATATCAACCCCGTTGTCAAGCAAAAGCGACAGCTCGGTGTTGTCCGTATTCCGCGTAATATTGCTTACCCAGTCGTAAACAGGGAAGATGCTTGTGACAATACTAAGTTTTTTTCCGGTCGGTTTTCCGGCGCAGCCCGCGGTGACCACGGATATAATAATGATTAAGCATATTGCGGTCAGTCTTTTCATTCTTCTACCTCTTTGTTGCATTCGCCGCAGATTCCGTACAGTACGGTTTCGCTTTTGTCAATCGAAAAATTTTCCTTTTCGCTGAGTCCTTCGACCAACAGCTCAGCTATCGAGTCTTCCATATGATAGGTTTTGCCGCATTTTTTACAGCTCATATGCAGGTGTCCGCGGCAGTGCTCGTTGTCCGTATATTGATAGTATACCTCTCTGCCGGAGCCCTGGGCGGTTTTGCGCACCTTGCCCTCCGCCTCCATATCGGCAAGATTTCGGTACACGGCGCTTTTGCTGATTTTACTCTCCAGCGCCTCGGCGATTTGGTTGGCCGACAGGCTTTCGTCGGGATGTTCGGACAGATATTCCGTCAGTATTTTTCTTTGTTTCGTGATGTATTTTGGCATAAACAAAATCTCCAATTTGCGAATGATTCGCAAATCAGTATAACATTTTATGCTGCTATTGTCAATGACAGAAAAGAGGTTGCCGCAAAACAAACATCCTCAATTTGTTACAAAAACAGGCTGTCGCCTAAGCGACAGCCCAAAGTAAACTATTTTATTATTCCGAAAGAGGCGAGTAACAGAAACAAAAGCATAACCGGGGCTACTACCTTGACCATACCGATATACAGGTGTTTTCGCCTGAATTTTTCGCCGTTCTTGGTAACCTCGTCGATTACATATTTTGGTTTTGCTACCCATCCGATAAGCACGCAGGTTCCGATTGCGACAATAGGCATAAGCACATTGTTGCTCAAATAGTCGAAGATGTCGAGAATCTGTACGTTTTTGCCTGCCGGAGTATTGGGCAGAACCGCCTCAAAGTACCAGAACGTGTATCCGAAGCATACCACAACTCCGAGCACGAGTCCGATAACTGATTCGATGACAGACGCCTTTTTCCTCTCGATTTTTGTTTTGTCGATAATACTTGAGGTTACGGCTTCGAGTATAGATACCGAGCTTGTCAGAGCCGCGAACAGTACCATCAGGAAGAACACGCTGCCGAAGATTCGACCCGCTACTCCCATTCGCGCAAATACCTGCGGCAAAGCTACAAACATAAGTCCGGGACCCGCGTTTTCAAGACCCTCGGTGCCAAGGAATACGAACACTGCCGGGATAATCATTACGCCTGCCAAAAAAGCTACGATAGTATCGAAAAACTCAATCTGGTTAACCGATTTCATAAGGTTGCTGTCGTCCTTGCAGTAGGAGCCGTAGGCTACCATAATACCCATAGCTACGCTGATACTGTAGAACAACTGACCCATAGCGTCCATTACAACCTGTATGAACCTGCCGATAGTCATATCCTCAAAGTTTGGGATAACATAAATCAAAAATCCGTCGATACCTGTTCTTCCGCCGGTATTCTCGCCGCCGGTTATTGTAAGTGAGTAAACGGCTACGCCGACTATAAGCACAAGCAGTATCGGCATAAGTATCTTGGACATAGACTCGATACCCTTGTTGACGCCCCTGTATACTACAAAGCACGTAGCCGCAAGGAACAACGTCAAAAAGATGATCGGCTCTACAGGGTTTGTAATGAAGCTCGTAAAGAACGAGTCGTTGGCGGCGTCGAGACCTTGTCCGCTGATAAATACCACGCAGTACTTCAGCACCCATCCGCCGATTACACAGTAGTACGGAAAGATAATAAAGGGTACGATGCTCGCGAATCCGCCGAGCCAGCCCCAGCGCTTGTTGACCTTGCCGTATGCCGTAAGACAGCTTTGTTTGGTTTTTCTGCCGATTGCTACCTCGCTGACAAGCAGCGTAAATCCGAACGTCAGCGCGAGTACAAGATATACCGCGAGGAACAGTCCTCCGCCGTTTTTAGCAGCAAGATACGGAAAACGCCAGATGTTGCCGAGTCCGACCGCCGAACCCGCCGCGGCGAGTACAAATCCGATAGAACCCGAAAAAGAGTTTCTTTTTTCCATAGTAATCCCCTTAATATAAATGTTAAGTTAAATTTTACCACATATTTATATTTTTTTCAATGCTTTAAAGCGGGAATTATATGTTTTTTTGCATATTCTGACCGGCTTCATTCTAAGCGGCTTTTAACTTACCGCTAATCACTTTAACTAAAGCCCCGTACTATTCTCCAAGGCTTTTGTCGAAGCGCTTAAGCTTTTCAAAAATCAGCTCTTCCTCGGTCTTTTCACCCTGATTATTGTCTATTTCCGTACGGATATTCTGCATAAGCGCGTCGGTGTACGAGATTACGTCGGCGCATTTTTTCAGCTTTTCGGCGAATTCTTCGGGATTTTCTATATGTTTTTTATATTTGATTTCGTGCTCAAGGCTCGCCCAGAAGTCCATTGCGATTGTGCGAATCTGAACCTCGGCGCGGACAATCTTGGTGTGGTCGGCAAAGAAAATCGGTATACTCACGATCAGGTGCAGACTTCGGTATCCGTTAGGCTTTGGATTTTTGATATAGTCCTTCTTGCTTATCAGCTCAATATCATCCTGGTTAGTCAGCGCGTCGGCAATACGATAGATGTCGTCAACATACGAGCATATTACCCTCAGCCCCGCGATGTCGTTAAGGTTCTTCTCGATATTCTCCCTGGAGATTTCATAGCCTTTTCTTGCCATTTTTTCCATAATACTGGTCTGGCTCTTTAGACGGGTATGAATACTGCTTATCGGATTTCGCTGGTACCTCACCTCAAATTCTTTGTCCAGGATTTCGAGCTTGGTGCGGATTTCCTTTATCGCGCAGCTGTAGCCCAGCATCAGGTCTTTTAAATCGAGCATCGAGTCAAGCAGCTTGCCGGCGTTTTGCAGCAGCGCGTCCTGGTTCAGAATTTGCTGCGGCAGAGTTCCGAGGTTGTTTATGCTCGCGATTTCGTTTTTGTTTTCTGTATTGTTCATAACGGAGTCTCCTAAATCATATTGTGTTCATTATATAACGCAAATGTTATGGCTATGTGAAAATTGTGTTAAAAATTTCGGAAAAATCAAATTTGATAGTGACATTTATTAAAATATATGTTAAAATAAATACAATTAAGCGTTAAGTCGCTGAATTTTTAAATTAATTGTACTAAAAGGAGGCAAAAAAATGGGCTTTTTCAAGAAAAAATCCTGCTCAATTTGCGGAGGGGAAATAGGCCTGCTCGGCAACCGCAAGCTTGACGACGGCAATATGTGCAAACAATGCGCCGCAAAGCTATCACCTTTCTTTACCGGCAGACGCAAAAGTACAGTTGAGGACATCAAGGCTCAGCTTGCTTACCGCGAGGCTAACAAGGCGGAGGTCGAAAGCTTCAACACAACCCTCAGCTTCGGCGAAAGAACCAAGGTGCTTATGGACGAGGACAAGCGCAAGTTTATGGTAACAAGCGCCTCAAACCTCAGGGACGCAAACCCCGACGTGCTCGATTATTCCCAGGTAACGGGCGTGGATATCGACATCGACGAGGACAGGGACGAGGAGACCTATACCGATAACGAGGGTAACGAGCAGAGCTACAATCCTCCAAGGTATAATTACAGCTACGACTTTAACATTCGTATCCGCGTTAATCATCCGTATTTTGACGAGATGAGGTTCCAGCTCAACAATTCGAGTGTTTATATCAATTACAGCGCGGGTAATTCTTTCTTCGGATCTAATCAGTATAATCCTATGGATAATCCCGAATACAGTCAGTACAAGCAGATGTGTGACGAGATCAAATCCACTCTGACATCCGCCCGTCAGCAGGTTCGCAACGAGGCTGCCGCGGCCAACGCGCCGAGACAGGCTGTCGTATGCAAGTGCTGCGGAGCTACCACTACTCCCGACGCAAACGGAACCTGCGAGTTCTGCGGAGGAGCGGCGATATAATCAATTCGGAATGCGGAATTCGGAATGCATAATGCGGAATTTAGCTTCCCCCTCACGGGGGAAGCTTTCGCACCGTCTAACCTTTCTAGTGAGGGGGAAGTTTTCGCACCGTCTAGCCTTACCGATGCGGATTTTATTCTATATAACTCCTGATTTCGTCCTCGGCCTCCCGCACTTCTTCCAAAAAAGCTCTTGACGATACCCTCAGAGCTCCGCCGCCGAGTATAATAATCTGTTCCAGCGCGTCCGAGGTCACTACACGCACACGGTTGTTTTTGGCGAGCTTGTGCGAGGTTTTCTCGATATACATATCGGCGGTCTCGGCCTCCTTTGTATATACAATACTGAGGTCGTCAACCTTTTCAACCTCTCTGTGGCTGCCCTTGACCTTGTACGCGTCGAATACAAGAATCATCTCGCATTTTTTGTAGCCCTGATAATTGCACAGAATGTTTATCAGCGCCTGCCTCGCTCCGTCGATATTATCCTCCGAAAGCTTTCTCAGGTGTTCCCATGAGAAGATGACGTTGTATCCGTCCACCAGTATGTATTCGTCGCCGTCAAGATTCTGCGGCGGCTTTTTGTATTTGTTGTCATCCGGAGCCGCGGCTCTTATTTTTTTGCGTTTTTCGGACGCGGTTTTCTTTTTTATCGGGCCGTAGGTCTGCTCAAAAATCCTCGTAAGCTCCTTGTCCGCGGCGAAGATGTCCTCCTGCGACTTGAATTTCGAAAAGTCTCTTATCACAGGTTTTTCTACCTCAACGGTTTTGGTTGTGTTCAGCGCGGACGGCAGGTGCATATAATCCCTGACCTTGTCCCAGCTCACGTTGTGACCGGCTCCGTGAGAGCAGAATACCGACGAGCACGGATTGTCAACATCCGAATCCGGGTCATAGCCTATGGCTATGATAACCTCATCCGGGTTGTGGCATACCTCGTAGCCTTTCAGGTTGGTTGTCAGCCTGCCCTTGCCGTGAGTATATTTCAACAGCTCGGCGGCGTAGCCGTTCATAGTCGCTACGGGAGCCGTACCGGTGATAACCGCGTTTTCGCCCTCGGTTTCTGGCGGATTAAAGCTGCCGTACATTTTCTGTATATCCGTCATAGCCCTGCCGATACTATCCGCGGGGATTTCCAGGATAAAGTCGTACACAGGCTCCAGCAGTACGCTTTCGGCGCTGCGAAGTCCCTGCCGCACAGCCCTGTAGGTCGCTTGTCTGAAATCTCCGCCCTCGGTATGCTTCGCGTGAGCTCTGCCCGACACTATGCTGATTTCTATATCTGTAATCGGTGAGCCTGTCAGCACGCCGATATGAGTTTTTTCGTAAAGATGAGTGAGGATAAGCCTCTGCCAGTTTTTGTCGAGCACATCCTCCTTGCAGTCGCGCTTAAAAACCAGACCGCTGTCGCGTTTTAGCGGCTTTAGAACAAGGTGTACCTCGGCGTAATGCCTCAGCGGCTCAAAATGACCGATACCCTCAACGGTGTTTTTGATTGTTTCCTTATAGATTATATTTCCCGCGCCGAACGTGACCTCGAATCCGAACCTGTCCTTTATAAGTGACTTGAGCACCTCAAGCTGAATCTCGCCCATAAGGCGGATTTGAATTTGTGACAGTCTTTCGTTGTATATGACGTTCAGCTGCGGATCCTCGCTTTCGAGTATACGGAATTTTTGCAGAGCGGTGTGTACATCTATATCCTCCGGAAGCTCGACTTTGTATGTCAGAACGGGGGAGAGAATCGGACTGTCCGAGTTCTTTTCCGCGCCGAGTCCGTCTCCGGGCAGCGTAAAACTCAGCCCGGTCACAGCGCATACAGTGCCGGCGTCAGCCTCGTCAACGGCGTCAAATTTATCGCCGGAGTATATTCTGATTTGACTTATTTTTTCGTCATTCTTGTTTTTGGGACTGTCGGCTATGTCCCGGACTTTCAGCCTTCCGCCCGTAACTTTCAGGTGAGTGAGGCGGTTATCCCGGCTGTCCCTGCTGATTTTATATACCTTAGCCGAGAATTCTTCGGGATAATCAGGCATAACGGTGTATTCGCTCAGCACGTCAAAAAACTCCCGAACGCCTTCAACTCTCAGCGCCGAGCCGTACATACAGGGAAAAATCTCCCTGTTTTTTACCGCGCTTATTATATCGTCCCTGCCGATTGTTTCATTTTCATAGTATTGGTCAAGCAGCTTTTCGTCGCAGAGGGCTATTTCCTCGTACATATCCTTTGAGCCGAAGTCAACGCAGCGGTCGCTTAGTTTTTGCTTTAACTCTTTGTTTATATAGTACCTGTCCGCGCCGTCCATATCCATTTTGTTTACGAAGATAAAGCACGGTACGTTGTATTTTTTCAGCAGCTTCCACAGGGTCCTTGTATGACTTTGCACGCCGTCACATCCGCTTATCACGAGAATCGCGTAGTCGAGAATCTGAAGAGTCCTTTCTGTTTCGGCGGAAAAATCCACGTGTCCCGGCGTGTCCAAAAGCGATACGCGTGTTCCTTTGTAGGTGAGCTGAGCCTGTTTAGAGAATATCGTAATACCTCTGCTTCTTTCCAGAGAAAAAGTGTCCAGAAAAGAGTCTTTGTGGTCAACCCGTCCAAGCTTGTTTATTGCTCCGGAGCAGTACAAAAGCGCCTCCGACAAAGTGGTTTTGCCGGAGTCAACATGAGCCAAAATACCCGTGACAATCTTTTTCATATTCTCACCCCGGACTAATTATACACCACTTTCTCCCACGCGTAAAGCCGTCAAAAAATAAATTTCGACAAACAGTTGCCACAATGCGTTTTTTTTGTTAAAATAATAAAGATATATTACATTACACTCAAAAGGAGTAATCGGAATGTTAAAGATACAAAACCTGTCGTTCAACGTCAGCTCGAACGGCGAGGATAAGGAAATCGTGCGTGATATAAGCCTCGATATTCCCGGCGGAAAGCTTGTCGTCATCACAGGCCCCAACGGAGGAGGAAAGT
>CADAEZ010000039.1 GCA_902787145.1 uncultured Ruminococcus sp. | reverse complement strand
AGGTCAACGTGGACGGCAAGGTATGGAGCGCCAAAAGCTCTGATGAAAGAGAAATAAAAAGCGGCGCTAACGTCAGAATCACATCCATAGAGGGCGTCAAGCTCGTTGTGGAAATTATATAACGAAAGGTGATATGTTATGGGATTACAAATTTCCGGAAGCTTTATAATCATTGCTGCTATTTTTGTACTTGTTCTTATAGTTATTTTTAAAAACATCAAGGTTGTGCCTCAGGCGCACGCATATGTTATCGAGCGCCTCGGCGCGTTTTACGCGACCTGGGATACAGGACTGCATCTCAAAATACCGTTTATCGACCGTATCTCGAAAAAGGTATCGTTAAAGGAACAGGTTGTGGATTTTCCGCCTCAGCTGGTTATTACCCGCGATAATGTTACGATGCAGATTGATACCGTTGTATATTTCGAGATTACAGACCCTAAGCTCTATACCTACGGCGTCGAGAACCCTCTCGCTGCCATAGAAAATCTTACCGCAACTACTCTCAGAAACATCATCGGCGACCTGGAACTCGATTCGACCCTTACATCAAGAGATACTATCAATGATAAAATCAGAATTATCCTTGATGAGGCTACCGACGCATGGGGAATCAAGGTTATCCGTGTTGAACTCAAAAATATTCTTCCTCCGCGCGAGATTCAGGACGCTATGGAAAAACAGATGAAGGCCGAGCGCGAGAGACGCGCGCGTATCCTCGACGCGGAAGGTGAGAAGAGAAGCCAGGTGCTTGTTGCCGAAGGTATGAAGGAAAGCGCTATCCTCAAAGCCGACGCCGTAAGAGAACAAAAAATCCGTGAGGCAAGCGGTGAGGCCGAGGCTATACTCACCGTACAGAGAGCCAACGCCGACGCTATTAAGATGCTCAACGAGGCGTGTCCGAGCGAGCAGGTTATCGCCATAAGGAGCCTTGAGGCATTTGCTCAGGCCGCCGACGGAAAGGCTACCAAGATAATTGTACCCTCGGATATCCAGAATATGGCTAGCTACGTAAGCTCGCTAAAGGCTGTATGGGATTCCGATAAAACAGAAAAATAATGCTATTTTGCCCTCTGAGAATTTAGCTCAGGGGGCTTTTTGTCTATGTTTTACAAAAAAACCTGTATTATTTTAACTTAAACACACTTTATAATGAAATATGTTAACATATGCTCATTTCTATTGAATATTATATTGAATTTAGGTATAATATAGTCGTATATTTTTATCTGTAATAAGGAGAATCGTTATGAAAAAAGTAGCGGTAATTATGGGTTCTGACAGCGACTTTAAAGTTGTACAGAAAGCAGTGTTAAAACTAAAGGAATTCGATGTTCCGTACGAAGTGCGCGTAATGAGCGCCCACCGTACTCCCGACGAGGCGGCTGAGTTTTCGAAAAACGCTAAAAAGAACGGATTCGGCGTTATTATCGCGGCAGCAGGTATGGCGGCTCATCTTGCCGGAGTTCTTGCGGCTCACACCACCCTGCCGGTTATCGGTATTCCGATTAAGTCCGCCGCTTTTGATGGTATGGACGCGCTTTTGGCTACCGTTATGATGCCTACCGGTATTCCGGTTTCGACCGTAGCGGTCGACGGAGCGGCTAACGCGGCTATACTTGCGGTAGAGATGCTCGCTTTGTCGGACGAGACTCTCGAGAAAAAGCTTGAGGATATGAAGGTTAAAATGGCTCAGGGCGTCATCGAAAAGGACGCCGCTATGCAGAGAAAGGTTTCGGAACTTTGAAAAGTGTTGAAATAGATTACAAACTCGACAAGATTCACGAGGAATGCGGAGTTTTCGGGTTTTATAAAAACGATGATGACCTGGATATCGTCTCAATAACCCACGACGCGCTTTACGGACTTCAGCACAGAGGTCAGGAGAGCGTCGGTATGACAATCATAGATAATCAGCAGGCTTATACCTGTAAGGACTTGGGTATTATATCGACTGTTTTTAACCACAAAAATCTCTCCAAGCTTCCCAACGGAGTTATTTCTGTCGGTCACGTGAGATACACATCCTCCGATTATCTCGACAGAGCGGCGACTCAGCCTCTTGTTATGAGATATATCGAGGGCTCTATGGCTCTCGCCAACAACGGCTCGATTACAAACTTCCCCGAAATTCGTAACAGGCTTGAACAGGGCGGCTCGATTTTCCAGTCCAATTCGCACGCCGAGATTATAGGCTTTTTGATTGCGACTAATATGATTAATTCGGACACGATCGAGGACGCGATCCTGAGCACAATGAACGACCTTAAGGGCGCGTATTCAATGGTAATCAGTTCTCCGTCCAAGCTTATAGGACTCAGAGACCCTCACGGGTTTAAGCCGCTTTGTATCGGCAAGCTGAAGAACAGCTATATGATTTCTTCCGAGAGCTGTGCTATTGAGTCGATCGGCGGCACGTTTATCCGTGATATTGAACCCGGCGAGATGGTCGTGATCGACAGCGACGGCTTTCACAGCTATCACAGCAAGGTTAAGAAAAAGACCTCGCTGTGCCTGTTTGAGTATGTATACCTTGCTCGTCCCGACTCAGTAATCGACGGTGTTGACGTAAATGTCGCAAGGAAAAAGGCGGGAGAGATCCTCTACAGAGAAAACCCCGTCAGAGCCGATATAGTATGCGGAGTTCCGGATTCCGGTCTTACGGCTGCCCAGGGTTATTCCGCGGCTTCGGGTATAGAATACGCCACAGCGTTTATCAAGAATAAATACATCGGCAGAACTCCCGCGGCTCTTGGTAATGATAAAAAAGAAAGACTTTTAAATATGCGCCTCAACGTGCTTAAAAATGTTGTGGACGGCAAAAGGGTAGTTATTATCGACGACAGTATCGTTAGAGGTAATACCTCCGCCCATATCGTCAAGATTCTTCGACAGGCAGGCGCTAAAGAGGTTCATATGCGTATCAGTTCTCCGGAGTTTAAGCACGCTTGTTATTTTGGCGTTGACCTGCCGGAGGGTGACGACTTTATATGTAACCAATATTCTGTAAAAGAATTAAATAAAAAAATCGGCGCTGACAGCCTCGCGTTTTTAAGCGTTGAGGGACTTCATCAGATTGCCGAAGGATGCAAAATCGGCTTGTGTGACGGTTGCTTCACGGGTGATTATCACGCCGATAAACCGAAGATGAAATTTGAGGATAAATTCTCAAAAAAGATAAACGAGTTATAACAGGGGGAAGTATGAAGAGTTTCAGTGAAAGTTATAAGGAAGCCGGAGTTGATATTACAGCCGGTTATGAGTCGGTGGAGCTTATCAAAAAGCACGTGGCGAGAACAAAAATCCCCGGAGTTATCTCCGGAATCGGCGGATTCGGAGGACTTTTCGCCCCCGATTTCAGCAATATGGAAGAGCCTGTGCTTATAAGCGGAACCGACGGCGTAGGCACAAAAATCAAGCTTGCTTTTCTGCTTGATAAACACGACACAATCGGTATCGACGCGGTTGCTATGTGTGTAAATGATGTAATCTGCTGCGGGGCCAAGCCTCTGTTTTTCCTTGATTATATCGCAATCGGCAAGAACTATCCCGAAAAGGTAGCCTCCATTGTTGAGGGTATCGCCGAGGGCTGTGTTCAGTCCGAATGCGCTCTTGTAGGCGGCGAGACCGCCGAGCATCCGGGACTTATGCCTGTCGACGAATATGACGTCGCTGGATTCTGCGTAGGTCTGGTCGATAAGCCGAAGATGATCGACGGCAGCAAGCTTAAGGAAGGCGACGTGCTTATCGGACTTCCGTCCTCAGGCGTTCATTCAAACGGCTTTTCGCTTGTACGTAAGGTTTTCGGTATTGATGAAAACACTATTAACAATACATATGACGAGCTTTCCGCCCCTTTGGGCGAGACTCTGCTCACTCCCACAAAGCTATATGTAAAGCCGGTTTTCGCGCTGATTAATGAGGTTGAAGTCAAGGCTATCTCTCATATTACCGGCGGCGGCTTCTACGAGAATATCCCCAGAATGCTCTCTGACGGACTTTCTGCAAAAATAAAGAAGGAGAACATCCCTGTTCTTCCGATTTTTGACGTGATTCAGAGAGTGGGTAATATCCCTGAGCACGATATGTATAATACATTCAATATGGGTGTAGGTATGGTAGTTGCCGTTGATAAGGCCGACGCGGAAAAGTCACTAGCTATCCTTAAAGCTAACGGCGAGGACGCTGTTGTACTCGGCGAGGTTGTAAAGGGCACCGAAGGAGTTATTTTTGAGTGATGAAGAATATCGTTGTACTTGTGTCCGGAGGCGGCACCAATCTGCAGGCGCTGATTGACGCTCAGAATTCCGGAATTATAAAAAACGGCAGAATCACCTGTGTTATCTCAAGCAATCCCGAAGCCTACGCCTTGGAGAGAGCTAAAAACAATAGTATCGACACTGCTGTTATAAGGCGAAAGGATTTTGCCGGATTTGATGACTACGACAGAGCTCTGACGGATTTGTTGATTGAAAAGAACGCCGACCTGGTTGTGCTGGCCGGATTCCTTACTATACTCGGCCATATTGTTATAAGCAGGTTCGAGAACAAAATCATAAACATTCACCCCGCGCTTATACCGAGCTTCTGCGGCGAGGGCTTTTACGGGCTCAGGGTTCATAAGGCCGCTCTTGAAAAAGGAGTTAAGCTTACCGGAGCCACAGCTCATTTTGTGAATGAGGAATGCGACGGCGGACCGATCATACTGCAAAAGGCCGTCGAGATTCAAAACGGCGATACCCCGGAGGTATTGCAAAAACGTGTTATGCAGCAAGCGGAATGGAAGATACTGCCCGAGGCCGTATCGCTGTTCTGTCAGGATAAAATAAAAGTAATTGATAATCACGCTGTAATAGGCGAATGAAAGGATGGTTAATATGAAACCTGTATCTTTAGAAAAAGAGATTTCCTCGACTTCTTATCCCGGACGCGGAATCGTGCTCGGCAGAACCTCTGACGGTTCGAACGCTGTAATCGCTTACTTCATTATGGGCCGAAGCGAAAACAGCCGTAACCGTGTGTTTGTTGAGGACGGAGACGGTATCCGTACAAAGGCGTTTGACGAGAGCAAGGTTGAGGATCCAAGCCTCATCATCTATGCTCCTGTACGTACACTTGCCGAGAGCACAATTGTTACAAACGGCGACCAGACCGATACAATTCACGCTCTCATGTCATGCGGCAAAACCTTTGAGCAGAGCCTTTCCGCTCGTGAGTTTGAGCCTGACGCTCCCAACTACACACCACGTATCAGCGGTATTGTAAACTGCCGCACAGGAGCTGATCCCAGAGGCGAAAAGCTCTCCTACACATTGTCCATCCTTAAAAGCGCCAACGGCAATCCCAAGTGCTGCCAGCGCTATACATTTGACTATTCTCATCCGATTGCCGGAGAGGGTCACTTCCTCCATACATATATGGGCGACGGCAATCCGCTTCCCAGCTTCGAGGGTGAGCCAACTCTGGTAGAAATCGGTAACGACGATATCGACACATTCGCTCAGAAAATCTGGGAAGCTCTCGATAATGACAACAAGGTAAGCCTTTTTGTTCGTTATATCGATATCGCCACCAACAAAGCATCATCAAGAATTATCAATAAAAACAAATAATTTAAAAGGAGTAATCATTATGAACGAACTCGCTTTAAAGTACGGCTGTAACCCTAACCAGAAGCCGTCAAGAATCTTTATGAAAAACGGCAGCGACCTCCCTGTTGAGGTGTTGAACGGTAAGCCGGGATATATCAACTTCCTCGACGCGTTTAACTCATGGCAGCTCGTAAAGGAGCTTAAGGCCGCTACAGGACTGCCGGCTGCCGCTTCCTTCAAGCACGTAAGCCCTGCCGGAGCCGCGGTAGCTACCGAGCTTTCCGATACGCTAAAAAAGATTTACTTTGTTGATGATCTGGAGCTGTCTCCGATCGCTTCCGCTTACGCTAAGGCAAGAGGCGCAGACAGAATGTCATCCTACGGCGACTGGGTTGCGTTATCAGATACATGTGACGCTCAGACCGCTACTCTCCTTGCGCGCGAGGTAAGCGACGGAATCATCGCCCCGGATTATACACCCGAGGCTCTCGAAATCCTCAAGACAAAGCGCAAGGGTAACTATAATGTTGTAAAAATCGATCCGAATTATACTCCGGAGCCGATTGAGCATAAGGATGTTTTCGGAATCACATTTGAACAGGGCAGAAATGAGCTTAAGATTGACGAGGCAATGATTACTGCTGATATTCCCACTAAGAATAAGGAATTCCCCGCTGAGGCAAAACGTGATCTTCTTATCGCGCTTATCACACTAAAGTACACTCAGTCCAATTCCGTATGTTACGCTAAGGACGGACAGGCTATCGGCGTAGGCGCCGGTCAGCAGTCACGTGTTCACTGCACAAGACTAGCCGGCAACAAGGCTGATATCTGGTGGCTCAGACAGCACCCGAAGGTGCTTGGCCTTCAGTTTGTAGACGATATCCGTCGTCCCGACAGAGACAACACAATCGACGTTTATATCTCCGACGAGTACGAGGATGTACTCCGCGACGGAACATGGCAGAACCTCTTTAAGGTTAAGCCTGAGCCTCTTACCGATGAGGAGAAGAAGGAATGGCTCGCAAAGAATACAGGCGTAAGCCTCGGCTCCGACGCGTTCTTCCCGTTCGGCGATAATATCGAGAGAGCTAAAAAGTCAGGAGTTCAGTATGTAGCTCAGCCTGGCGGCTCAATCCGTGACGACAATGTTATCGAGACTTGCGACAAGTACAATATGACAATGGCGTTTACCGGAATCCGTCTCTTCCACCACTAATTCCAAGGATTTATAGTTTGAAGATTCACACTAAATGATTTTTGTTGTCCGCTCAGTTTGCCGCAAGACGGCAACGAGCGATGACTAAATCGC
Source organism: uncultured Ruminococcus sp. (assembly GCA_902787145.1). GTDB lineage: Bacteria > Bacillota > Clostridia > Oscillospirales > Acutalibacteraceae > Ruminococcoides. The sequence continues at coordinate 12,290 of CADAEZ010000039.1, read as the reverse complement.
CGCTTTACGCCTTATCCGCCCACGGTAAGGTTGTAAAAAATATCATTTTTTTGTGGGCGGAAAGGCTATGGCGATTACAATGAAAATTCTGATGATTGGTTCAGGCGGCCGCGAGCACGCGCTTATCAAAAAGCTGCTTGAATCCGATAAATGTGACAAGATTTACTGCGCTCCGGGTAACGGAGGTATCGCTAAGGACGCCGAGGTTGTCAGCATCGGCGCTATGGATAAGGAGAATATGGTCAAGTTTGCCAAGGATAACGCTATTGACCTTGTATTTGTAGCTCCTGATGATCCTCTTGCGGCCGGTATGGTTGACGCAATGGAGGCAGAGGGGATAAGAGCCTTTGGCCCTAATGCCGACGCGGCGATTATCGAGGCATCCAAGGTTTTCTCCAAGAACCTTATGAAGAAATACAATATTCCTACCGCTAAATACGAGGTTTTTGACGATCCCCAAAAGGCTATGGAGTATGTAGAGAAAGAGAATACTGTTCCCGTTGTAGTCAAGGCTGACGGTCTGGCTCTCGGTAAGGGTGTAATTATCGCTCAGACTATCGACGATGCCAAGGCTGCTATCAAGTCCATTATGGAGGATAAGCAGTTCGGCGATTCCGGCAACAACATTGTTATCGAGGAGTTCCTTACAGGTCCGGAAGTAAGCGTACTCGCGTTTACTGACGGTAAGGTTGTTAAGCCTATGGTCAGCTCCAAGGATCACAAAAGAGCCTATGACAATGACGAAGGCCTTAACACCGGCGGTATGGGAACCGTAAGTCCGAATCCCTATTATACCGACGAAATTGCCGCGGAGTGTTACGATACTATTTTTGTGCCGACAATTAACGCTATGGCTAAGGAGGGCAGACCGTTTAAGGGATGTCTCTACTTTGGACTTATGATTACTCCGAACGGTCCGAAGGTTATCGAATATAACGCTCGTTTCGGTGATCCTGAGGCTCAGGTTGTATTGCCCAGGCTAAAAACCGATTTGGTGGATATCTGTGAGGCGATTATTGACGAAAGGCTCGCGGATATTGATGTTGAATGGTACGACGGCGCTACAGCCTGTGTTGTAATGGCAAGCGGCGGATATCCCCTCGCGTATAAAAAGGGAATCGAGATCAAAGGTCTCGACGACAAGGGCGGAGTTAACGGCGCAATTGTTTATCACGCCGGCACTAAGCTTGAGGGCGATAAATTCCTGACTAACGGTGGCAGAGTTCTCGGTGTTACCGCAAAGGGGGATACACTCGACGAAGCTCTCGAAAAGGCGTATGACGCTGTTTCGAAAATAAGCTTCGAAGGCGCTCATTTCCGCAAGGATATCGGCAGAACAAAATAATTTTTGATAATAAGTTTGATAAAAAGGCAGTGTTTATCGCTGCCTTTTTGCTCTATAGGTCTGTAGGAAATTACTCAAAAACTGTATAATTATTCAAGCAAAAGGACTAAAGATGAACAGCATCTTATCCGGCTCCTACAGAGCAAAAATAAATTTGAATTCTCCGCACAGTTTTCTGCTGCGCAGAAACGTGCGATGAGTAGCGAAAATGCCGGGTATTGACAAACAGGTTGTAATAAACTAAAATTAATGTATTCATTCTTTGAAAGGCTATGATACTATGTATAGTGAAATTCAGGCTCAGGTCAAGGTTGCTTTTGCGGAGCTAATCGACTTGGCAAAACTGAAAAAAGGCGATTTAGTTGTACTCGGATGTTCTACAAGCGAGGTTTTGGGTTCCAAAATCGGTACACATTCACAATATGACTGCGCCGAGGCAATGTACAGCGCGTTTTTGCCGATACTTAGGGAGAAAGGTATCTTTCTCGCGGCTCAGTGCTGTGAGCATCTCGGCAGAGCTCTGGTTGTAGAGAGGGAATACGCCGAAAAGTATAATCTTGAAATTGTCAACGCCGTTCCTCAGCCAAAGGCCGGAGGCAGCAGCGCTACCGCGGCTTACAGGAACTTTAATGACCCAGTACTTGTGGAGTTCGTTAAGGCTGAGGCAGGTATCGACATAGGCGGTACGCTTATCGGTATGCATCTTAAAAGAGTCGCTGTTCCGGTCAGGCTCAGTATCAGGACAATCGGAGAAGCTAACATCGTCTGCGCCAGAACCAGACCTAAATTTATCGGCGGCGAAAGAGCCGTATATGACGAAAATTTAATCTAGGAGTACATTATGACAGCAAAAGAAGAATTTATCAGCATATACAAGGAGAATATAACAAGAGAAGGTTCCGCGCAGCTGCTCGAATGGCTCGAAAAGACAGATTTCTTTACAGCTCCGGCAAGCACACGCTATCATTGCGCCTGCGAAAACGGACTTGTTATGCACTCTGTAAGCGTGTATAATACAATGATGGAAAAACACTTTGACGAGGAAAACGACAGCGCCGAGAGCTTTGCGATTTGCGCTCTGCTGCACGATTTGTGCAAGGCTCAGTTCTACAAGGTTAGCTCGCGTAACGTCAAAAACGAGGATACCGGCAGATGGGAGAAGGTCCCTTATTATGCAATCGAGGATCGTTTTCCGTACGGCCACGGCGAGAAGTCGGTGTTCCTGATTGAACGCTTTATGAGGCTCAGAATTGACGAGGCTATGGCTATTCGCTGGCATATGGGCGAGTTTGGCGACAAGAACAGCAACGCGATCTCCCAGGCATACGACAGCTATCCTCTTGCTGTAAAGCTTCATCTTGCCGACCTCGAATCTACATTCCTGCGCGAAAAGGGTACTTCGGCAGTGAATAAATAGACAAGAGCCGCGACAACGCGGCGTGATTTTCTATTTGATAACAATAGTGTATTTACTATGGTGATAGCATAATGGTATTATTGGAAGCAATGAGTCGTGCCGAAGAACTCCGAAAGGAGCTTCGGTACCATAACGACTTGTATTATAACAAAGACAATCCCGAAATCGACGACTTTACCTACGACAAAATGCTCAGGGAGCTGGAGGATATCGAGGCGGAATTTCCCGAAATCATCACAGCCGATTCACCTACACAAAGGGTAGGAGGTCAGGCGGGAGAGAAGTTTTCTCCCGTAACTCATTCGGTCAAAATGGAAAGCCTGCACGATAGCTTTTCGTTTGACGAGCTCAGGGACTTTGACCGCAAGGTCAGAGAAACAGACAGTCATCCCGAATATGTTGTGGAGCCGAAGATTGACGGACTTTCAGTGTCTGTGGAATATACTAACGGAGTGCTGTCGCGCGCGTCCACACGCGGCGACGGTTTGGTCGGAGAGGATGTCACCGACAATATTCTGACGATCAAATCCCTTCCGCACAGGCTCAGGAACGCTCCGGCGTTTCTGGAGGTAAGGGGCGAGGTGTATATGTCGTTCGACAGTTTTTTTGAGCTTGTTAAACGTCAGGAGGAGAACGAGGAAAAGCCTTTTAAAAATCCCCGCAACGCCGCCGCCGGATCGCTCAGACAAAAGGACAGCAAAATCACCGCACAGAGAAAACTCGATATCCTTGTTTTTAACATTCAGCGTATCGAGGGAAAGACTCTCACTTCTCACAAGGAGTCTCTCGACTATCTTAACTCACTTGATATTCCTACCGCTTTTTACAGCAAATATGACGATATTGAGGATGTAATCAGTGAAATCGAGCGTATTGGTGATACAAGAGGCGAGAATCCGTTTGCTATTGACGGAGCTGTTGTAAAGGTTGACAGCTTTTCATCCCGCGAGGCTCTGGGTTCAACCGCTAAATTTCCGCGTTGGGCAGAGGCGTATAAATATCCGCCGGAGGAGAAGGAGACAAAGCTGCTGTCAGTTGAGATTAACGTAGGCAGAACCGGAGTGCTTACTCCCGTGGGTAACTTTGAACCGGTACTTCTCGCCGGAACTACTGTATCCAGGGCGACGCTGCACAATATAGACTTTATCCGTGAAAAAGATATAAGGGTAGGCGATACGGTTATAATCCGTAAAGCCGGCGAGATTATCCCGGAGGTTCTGTCAGTTTCCAAAAGAGGCGAGAATACCGAGGAATTCTCTTTTCCGACAATCTGTCCGTCTTGCGGAAGTCCCGTATCGCGCGAGGATGGCGAGGCTGCCGTCCGCTGTACAAATACAGACTGTCCGGCTCAGCTTACACGCCATTTGATTCATTTTGTCAGCCGTGACGCAATGGATATCGAGGGTTTGGGACCGGCTGTGATTGATCAGCTGATCGAATCAGGATTGGTAAAATCGCCTTCGGATTTGTATAAGCTGTCTTTCGACGATATTCTTACGCTCGAAAATAAAAAAGAAAAAAGCTCAAAGAATATCATAACCGCGATAGAAAGCTCAAAGTCAAGAGAGCTTTACCGGCTGATATATGCCCTCGGAATACCGCATATAGGGCTAAAGGCCGCGCAGCTTTTGTGTCTGGAGTTCAAAACTGTTGATGATATTATCGGCGCTTCGGTCGACAGTATATCCTCAATCGACGGATTTGGACGGATTATGGCTGAGTCACTGGTTCAGTATTTTTCGCTCGAAAGTTCAGTCGAGCTGATTAATGAGCTAAAGGCACTCGGACTTGAAATGACACCGTCCGAGCAGAAAAAGAGCGGAATATTTGACGGAAAGACCTTTGTTTTAACCGGCACGCTGCCGTCTATGTCAAGAAAAGAAGCCTCAAAAATAATCGAAGACAACGGAGGCAAGACTTCGTCCTCGGTAAGTAAAAAAACCGACTATGTATTAGCCGGAGAAGCCGCAGGCTCAAAGCTTACAAAGGCTCAGTCGCTCGGTGTCGAGATAATCACTGAGGAACAATTGATAGAAATGATTAAATAATATTATTTGATAGACCTGTTTTTGCAGGTCTATTTTTTTGCTTTTTTACATATAATCAAGTATAAAAAAAGGAGTACTAAAATGAAAAGAATTTATGAAAAGCTTCATATCCCTCCGCAAAAGCGTACAAGCCTTACCGAAATCCGCCTCAGAGTGAATAAACCGGTTGTTCTTGTGAGCGGCGGCCGGACTGAGATACTGAGCGGAATAATTACAAAAAATAATCTTGCCGATTTGTTCGCTCTTATGTGCGGCTATTCAGTTTATTCCAAACAAAATGAGATAAAAAACGGCTACATAACACTAAAAGGCGGTCACAGAGCCGGTATCTGCGGTACAGCTGTGTATGGTGACGAAGGGGTTATAAACATACGCGATATCAGCGCGGTGAATATTCGTATAGCGCGCGAGTATATCGGATGTTCAAACGAGCTTTTGCGGAAAGTTAAACCCGGAAAGGGGATGCTTATCTGCGGGGCTCCGTGCAGTGGAAAGACTACTCTTTTGCGTGATACAGCCAGGTCGCTTTCGAACAAATATAAAATCGCGCTGATTGATACAAGAGGCGAAATCGCCTCTGTATATCAAGGAGAGAATCAGCTCGATGTCGGCGATTCGTTCGTATTGGACGGATATAATAAATCCGACGGCTTTGACCACAGCGTACGGTGCCTTTCTCCGGATTATATTATATGTGATGAAATCGGTACCGCGGAGGATTCCGCCTCGGTGCTCAACGCCGTCAACAGCGGTGTGGGAGTAATCGCCTCGGCTCACTGCGCGGATAAACAGGAAGTCCTGGCTAAGCCTTTTTTAAGGGAAACGCTTAGGTTTTTTGATACTATAGTATTTCTGGGCAACAGGCATAATACAGGACATATTACAGAGGCGATATCATACGATGAGCTTTTCGTTTAGACTAATCGGCGCGATATGTGTATTTGTATGCGGTACTGCCGGCGGATTTATAGTTTCAGATAAACTGAAAAACAGAAAAGACTTTCTAAAGGATTTTATAGCTTTTCTAAGCGCGCTTGAAATCAATATCCGGTATCGCTGCAGTGATATTGTTGATGTCGTAAAGCGTTCGGCGCCGAAAGGAATAAGCGGATGTTTTGATTTTTCATATGATGATTTCTCAGCTATGTGGAGCAATTTTACCGATAGAATAAAAAAGACAGCGGAACTAAAGGACGAGGAAATAAACCTAATTACAGAATTTGGCTCAAAAATCGGTACGACTGATGCGGATGGTGAGCTGAACAATATCTTGCTTTATAAAGAATTTTTCGAAAAGTCTTATTATAATTCCTTAGAAGAATATAAAACAAAATCAAAGCTGTATAAAACCCTTGGATGTTTGTTTGGAGCGGTTGTCGCGATAATAATAATATAAAGGAATGAAAATATGGAAGTTGATATGATATTCAAGATAGCGGCTATCGGCATAATCGTCGCTGTGCTTAATCAACTGCTGATTCGCAGCGGAAGGGAGGAGCAGGCGATGATGACTACTTTAGCCGGGCTGATAGTAGTATTGTCTATGATTATTACACAGATAAGCTCGCTTTTTGATAACATCAAAAACCTGTTTTCGCTGTGAGTATTTTATCTGTTTGTATAATCGGTATCGCGGCGGCTGTTGCCGCTTTATCGCTGAGAAGGCATAATCCCGAAATATCTATGCTGCTTGCCGGTGCCGGATGTATTCTGATTTTTGCTTCGGCGCTGATAAATCTTACATCCCTTTATGATGTTATTAAGGAGATTCTCGCTCAGGCTGATATTAATATCAGTTATATAACCGTGCTGCTAAAGGCGCTGGGAATTTGTTTTTTAACCGAATTCGCCTGTGATATGTGTATTGATTCAGGACAGAGGGCTTTGGCAGGTAATATATCCCTTGCCGGCATGTACAAGGATGTTTTGAGCACAGTGCTCAGTCTGTCCGGAGGCGCTGGATGAAGAAACTGTTTGTTTTATTAGTTGTTTTTGCGGTTTTAGCTATGCCTGTCAGCGTTTATGCCGCGGATGACTACGGAGCGGATGGCCTGTATGATAATCTTCCGGATGATGCGAAAAGCTCATTGTCGAGTATAGGCATTGACAGGTTCGATATCAACTCGCTAAAGGATATCAGTGTTGACAGTATCCTTTCGGAAATACTTAACTCCGTTGCCGAACAATCTAAGTCTCCGCTCAGGGTGTTGTCCGTAATAACCGCGGTTTTGCTGCTTGATTCTCTTTTATACGGAATCAAGTCATCATATGATAACTCATCCTTGCACCAGGCTTTATCACTGTGTATAACCTTATGCGTTACAGGAGCGCTTGTCATACCGATTATTGAGGTTGTTAACTCGTCAATCGAAGCTATAAAGACGGTTTCGGGGTTTATGCTGGCGTATATCCCGGTTATCGCGGTTATAATGACGGCTTCGGGTCAGGCTGTGAGCGGACAGTCGTATTATGTGATGATCAATATTGCCGGACAGGCTGTGAGCCGTATCAGCGCGGATATAATTTCTCCGCTGTTAAAGCTGTTTTTGGGGCTGAGTATCAGCTCGGCTGTAGCGTCGAACGTCTCGCTCAGCGGACTTATCCGTTTTATATCAAGAACATCAAAGTGGATATTGGGCTTTATTTTCGGGATTTTTACGGCAGTGTTGTCGTTCAGGCAGGTTATCTCGTCAGGACTTGATAACGTCGGCTCAAAGGCGATGAGATTTACTATTTCGAGCCTGGTGCCTGTTGTTGGTTCGGCGCTTTCCGAAGCATACAGGACTGTACAGGGCTCGCTCGGACTGTTAAAGTCGGGAGTAGGAGTTTTCGCGGTAATAGCTGTCATAGTAATGTTTGCTCCGGTTTTATGTCAATGTGTCTTGTGGATGTTTGTCATATGGGCTTCAAAGACCCTCGGTGAGCTTTTCGGTATTCGTGACGTATGTGTTTTGCTCGAAAGCGTCGGAGAGGTTGTGTCTGTCATATTCGCTATGCTTTTATGCGTAATGTCGGTGTTTATAATCTCAACCGCGTCTGTGCTGGTTCTGGGAGGCGCGGGATGAAGGATATAGGCATTGTAATTTTTGTTATCTGCGTAAGTTCGGTTGCTTGTTCCGTCGTATCCTGTATCGCTCCGCAGAATGGTTCAAAGCGGATTTTGAGTATGGTGCTGGGAGTTTTTATAGTATGCGCGCTGATTGTGCCGATAAAAAACGCGGTGAGCGGATTCAGCTTAAACATTGACGACATTAAGCTTAATCATAGCGAAATCGCCACTGCTGACGAAATATTAGAAAAAAACGTCATATCGGAAGCCGAAAGGCGTCTTGAAAAGGTACTCGGCGTCCTGTTAAGGGAAAATGATATAAAATTTAAAGGCTGTAAAATTAATCTAAAATCCGATAAAGATACAGGAATAAATATAGACTCGATTCGCATATATTTATACAAAACGGAAGATATTATGAAAGCTGAGAGAATTGTAAAATCAAAGTTTGAGGTGAGTCCTGAGATCTACAGGTGTAAAAATGAAAATCAGTGATTATAAAAAGCTTTTTTCAAACGGCAGACTTAAAAACGCTGTAATAATAGTCGGTATAATCGGTGTAGTATTAATATTTCTGTCATCCTTTATTGAAATCCCGTCCGACAACAATCACGGCGTGGAGGAATACAGGCTGGAGTTGCAGGATTCTCTATCCGATATGCTAAGTAAAATCGAGGGCGTTGGCAGCGTGAGCGTTTTGCTGACTATAGAAAACTCGGCGGAAGGAGTATATCTGGACAATAATTCCACAAAAACCAAGGATATCGAGCCTGTGGTACGCGGAGTTGTCGTAGCCTGTGACGGCGGCGACGAGCCTGAGATTTCGGAAAGGGTTTACGACGCTGTGACAAAGGCTCTTAATATATCAAGCGCAAAGGTATGCGTGACAAAATTAACTAATCAGTGAGGTAATACATATGAAAAAGCATAAAAAACAATTTCTTGCAGCGGTAATGATAGTTGCTCTCGGAGCAGCGGTGTATCTTAACTGGAGCCTGACCAACACTCAGTCCGTATCAAGAACCCTCGGAGAAAGCAAGTTTGTAAACGCTACTGTGTCTACCGAAAAACCGACAGTAAGAACGAAAGAGAAAGCAAAAAAATCCGACGCGTACAAAGGACTGACCAAGAAGCAGAGAGATTATTTTTCCAGAGCAAAGACCGACAGGGACAAGATTCAGGATAAGATAATCGACAAAGCGTCCGATACACTGGGTACAGAGAATCTCTCCGAAAAAGACAAAACCGAGGCTCAGTCACAGGTAGCTCAGGTTATCAAGAACTTTACCTTCCAGGATACAGTTGAGTCAACCCTTAAGGCAAAGGGCTTTACTCACTGTCTGTGCTATATCAACGAAAACGGCTGCACAATCACTGTGCCGTCAGGTGATATGAAAAAAGATAAAAGCCTTTTGATAAAATCAACGGTGCAGTCAGTGTCGAATATCGGATTTGACAAGATTACAGTCGTAACTGTGTGATTAAATGAGGATAAATACTTATAAACTATTTAATAAAATAAAAACACATAGTATATAGTTTATAAAATCATCTTCACTCAGAGTATCTACCTTTCATATCTGCTTGCCTACGGTTACATTGTTGTTATTATGTTTGATTTTCCTGCTGAATTATTATATTATTAGTATGAATATATTTGACAGGAGACTGATATAATGAATATTGCCGTAATACTTGCCGGTGGCGTAGGTTCACGCGTGGGAGCGGACAGACCTAAACAGTTTATCGAGATTCTGGGTAAACCTATTCTTGCGTATACCGTAGAAAAATTCAACTCTCATCCCGAAGTTGACGCGATTGAGATCGTTTGCGTAGAAAGCCACCTTGAATACCTCAGAGAGATGGTTAACGAGTATAACCTCGATAAGGTTAAGTGGATTACCAAAGGCGGAGACACCTTCCAGGGTTCGGTAAAGAACGGAATCGCCAATCTGAAGAACAAAATCGGTGACGACGATATTGTTCTCGTACACTTCGGCGCGTCGCCGTTTATCGAAAGTGATATTATCTCCGACGCTATAAGAGTATGTGCCGAAAAAGGCAACGCTATCTCTACAACGAACTTTATATATCTGTCAGGAATCAAGGATGACGACACAAAAACCACAAAGTATATCGACAGAGATACAATCTGTTGTATGAATACTCCGCACGCTTTCCAGTACAAGTTCATTTGCGACCTTTATGATGAGGGCGAGCGTACAGGCGTTATCAACAGGGTAGAGCCGCATACCACCACTATGATGTATGAGCTCGGCAAGCCTATTTATTTTTCCAAGGGTACCCAGACTAATATCAAAATCACGACCAAAGAAGATCTCGATTTGTTCGAGGGATACGTGCTGTTACAGCAGAAGCGTCTGAAAGAATCTTCTGAATCTGTGTGATGAAAAAGCTAAAGCCAAGATATCTGTTTTTTATCATATCTGTTGTGCTGATTACCCTTTGCTATTCAATCTATCTGTTTTTTGTCGGCTCAACCTACAGCGTATATATCGGCTATAGCGGCGATGTGGATCTGAGCACGGTATCGGTTGAGTTTTCGGATAATGATGTGGTTCGGGTCAATAATATAGATAAGAACAGAGTGGACAGTCTGTATTCCGAACTTGTCCGTGTTGACGTTTCAAGTATCGGCACGGGCGAAGTTAATATGAAAATATCGTTTACAGAGGATCACAGCAAAGCTTCGAAAATGAACGTTAAAGAAAATCGTCTGGAGAATATCAGGCTTCTGGTTTTGCCGTCGGGATTTATTTACAACGCTACATATAACAACTTTAATGGCTTGTGGGAGTCTGTTATTGCTCAGCTCGCGGTACTTTTAGTCATTGTTATTACGTCAGTAATATCGTTTAAAGAAAAGCTAAAGCTAGGACAGTTTTCGTACGGTATGGTCACGCTGGGCGGCGCTATAATCTTTTGCGTTATTACCTTTGTTTCCTGGGTGATGACTTTGTGGCTGGACAGTGACATCAGTATGCTTATCCGCGCTAAGGATTTGCTTGAGAACCTGTGCGACAGCGCTAAGGCGTTCCTGATACTGACATTCCTGCCGCTTCTGATATTCGCGTTCACGCTCAGTATCAGTAATATTTTACTCGTGATTCACGAGGGATTCAGACCGCGTAATCTTTTGGGATTTTTGCTCGGTATATTTATCGTATTCTCGGTTGTCGTGATTTATATAACTTCCAGATTTTCAGCCAGCGGCTCGCAGATTAACAAGTATATGTTTACCGTTATTTCGGTGGAGATGGAGTATTTGTTCTGTTATTTTGAATGTATGCTGCTGTCGACGGTGATTTGCGCGATAATCTCGACTAAGCACAAGATAAAGACTCCGCTCGATTATCTTATAATCCTCGGCTGCGCTATACGCAGGGACGGTTCGCCGACTCCGCTGTTAAAGGGCAGGGTAGACAAGGCGATTGAATTCGACAGGATGCAGAACGAGAGTTTCAGTCATTACGCAAAATTCGTACCGTCGGGCGGTCAGGGCAGTGACGAGGTCGTCAGCGAAGCGGAGAGTATGAAGCGCTACCTCGTAGAACAGGGTATACCGGAAGACAGAATCCTCAAGGAGGACAAGTCTGTCAATACATATCAGAATATGGCGTTCTCAAAGAAAATTATCGAGAACGATACGGACGATATCGGGAACAAACGAATCGGATTCTCGACTACCAACTATCATGTATTCAGAGGCTATACTCTCGCCAGAATCGTTAAGATGAAAGTCGAAGGACTCTCGGCAAAGACAAAGCATTACTTCTATCCCAACGCTTTTTTGCGCGAGTTTATCGGACTTCTGTGGAATCAGAAGATACGTCATATTGTTTTCACTATAATAAGTACGGTTGTTTTATCCATTTTTTATTTTGTTTTAAGATACTGAAAAAGTTCGGGCTGCCGATTGTTTGCGACAGCCCGATAATTCTGTTATTTCGTATTTTGCACAGTTTGAGTGCAGATCTATAGAAAAAAAGCGTGCCCGAGGCACGCTTTTCTTATTCTTCAGTTTCAACTCTGGAATCATCATCAAGCACAAAGAGTTCTTTTTCCATATATTTATCCTCAACCATCTTTTTGAGGGTGTTCCATTTCTCCTCATCATACGGCTGCGGATTATATTTGCTGTACACTGCGGCTACGTCCTTGTCCTTCAGTGACTGCGGAATAAGCTCTTCGACCTCGCCGGCGTATATCCTGCGGGATGTGGCCTTCCAGTATTTTCTTGCCAGTGTGTAGAGCTCGTCGGTTATATAAAAGCCCAGTTCGTGATTCTTGAAGTACTCTGTCTGATACAGATAGGGCATAAAGAGCTTTTCGAATTCTTCGATTTTGTTATCGCTGATTAGCGACCTGAGCTCATCCATAAGCGGATAGTAATATTGATATAAATCAAAT